>CAMLSF010000064.1 GCA_946482615.1 uncultured Chromatiaceae bacterium
TGCAGCACTATGCCCTGATCCACCCATTGATAATTTGGATCTTGTGGATCCAAGGTGCTATTGACTGTCACCCCTATAGCCGAGATGTTTTTCCCAAAAGCCGAAATGGAGTAATACAGATAAAACTTGCCCTGATGCTGAACAATGTCAGGCGCCCAGATATGACCATCAAAACCCGGGGATACAGATGTGGCCCAGGCAGGCTCAGTTGCAAAAACACGGCCGCCTAAACGCCAGTTTTTTAAATCGCTGGATTGGTAAAAGGTAATACCCGGGCCTGTGCTGTATAAAAAATACTGGCCTTTTTCTTTGGCCAGCACAGGATCATGAATACTGACTTGTTCGGCCTGGAGCTGGTTTACTAAAAACATACAACCACTGAAAAATGACACCTGAAGCAAAACGAGAAGAGATTTTGGCTTGTCCATGCAGCCCATCCTGTTTTAGTTGAATTTGTATTACAAATAGCATAAGTTCAACGCAACACGCAATCAACTGCAGAAACACCACTGCCGAACATTGCGCTGAACACAGCTGAAAATTCAAAAAAATAACAATACAAAACAGATAGATAGAAACTAATGACTGGGAAAATACCAGGATCTGTTCTGGCTTGTCAGCTGAATTCATTAGTAATACTATAAGATCATAAATACAATAAAACAGCTTTTAGCATCAGGATCCGCTGTGGCTTTACTGCAGGTGAGAAATACTGAGCATAAAACTGACACAATCCACAGGGGAGTCGAAATGGCAGGTTATAAACTATCTGTCATGGAGAAAATAGGCTTTGGCGCCGGTGATATGGCGGTCAATGTCGTTATTTCTTCCATGATGTTAATCATCACTTTTTTTTACACTGATATCTTTGGCTTAAAAGCCGCAGACGTTGCCATTTTATTTCTGGTGGTGCGGCTGATTGACGCAATCACAGACCCTTTGATGGGCATGATCACCGATAAATTTACCACCCGCTGGGGCCGCTACCGGCCTTATTTCCTCTTTATGGCCATCCCTTTTGGTATCTCGGTGTTTTTAACTTTCTCCACACCGGATCTGGAGTACAACGGCAAACTGGTCTGGGCCTATGCCACTTACATCTTCGTTACTCTGATGTTTACCGCTGTCACTATTCCCTATATTTCCATTATTGGTGTACTGACCGATTGCCCAAAAGAGCGCTTATCCGCCAATGGCTACCGTTTATTTTTCGCCAAAATTGCCGCCTTTTTAGTGACTATTATTGTGCCTGTGCTTGCAGCTCAGTGGGGCGAAGGCCAACTGGCCGCTGGTTATCAGGCCGCTATGGGATTGATGGGCGCTATGGCCAGCTTATTGTTTTTATTCTGCTTTTTTACTACCACCGAACGTTTACAGCATCAGGTGGAAACCAAACCATTTTTCAGTCAGTTAAAACTTTTACTAAAAAATGATCAGTGGCTGATTTTATGTGCAGTTTGTGTCACCGGCACTATTGGTTATGTCATTCGCGGTTCAGTAGCGGCTTATTACGCCAAATATTATCTGGGTGGTGACGCAGCCCTGCTGTCGGCTTTTTTATCTACAGGTGTGGTGGCCGCTATTCTGGCCATGGTGGCGTCGACCTGGATCACCAAACATCATTGCAAAGTAAAACTGTTCCGGCACAGCCAGATTGTAGTGGCAGTGTTAAGTGTGCTGCTGTTTGTGCTGGTGCAGCCCGGTGATATCTGGCTGGCTTTTGTGTTGTATTTTTTACTGTCTTTTGTAGTGGATTTACATGCGCCTGTGTTCTGGTCGGCCATAGCCGAAGCCGTGGATTATGGTGAACACAAAACAGGCCAGCGGGTATCAGGTTTAGCTTTTGGTGGTATTTCGTTTTGCCAAAAAGCCGGTATGGGCATAGCAGGTTTTGTGGTGGGTAGCTTATTGGCCTTTTTTGATTATCAGCCGGATCAGGTACAAAGCGAATTCAGCTTATTGGGTATAGCGCTGATGTTATCGGTGATCCCGGGCTTCTTCCATTTGCTGATGGGCCTTTTGATGTACAAATACAAAATTACCGACAACTTTTATCAGCAGATGGTGGCAGGCCAGATGGAGCCGCCAAAGCCTGAACAGGCACCAGCAGCATCCGAACTGGTCAATGCCAGATAACCTGTTTTATTGATAACGCACCGGAGTTTTTATGCGATTGTTAACGCCTTTAATTGAGCAGCGGGCCGACCCCTGTATTTATCGCCATACGGACGGTTTTTATTATTTCACCGCCTCAGTGCCGGCTTATGACAGAGTTGAGCTGCGCCGCGCCCGCACTATTGAAGAGCTGCCGTTGGCCACGCCTGTAACAGCCTGGTTAAAACCAGAGACAGGGCCTTATAGTGAGCTAATCTGGGCACCGGAAATTCATTTCCGTCAGGGTGCCTGGTATGTCTACTTTGCTGCAGCCCCCAGCCGTGAGATCAAAAACAAACTCTTTCAGCACCGTATGTATGTGATCTGCTGCAAAGACGCTAACCCTGTTGAAGGGCAATGGCAGTTTTTAGGTCAGATTGATACGGGTATCGATACTTTTTGTCTGGACGCCACCACCTTTGAGCATCAGGGCCAGCTGTATTATCTGTGGGCACAAAAAGATCATCAGATTGAAGGCAACAGCAATTTATACCTGGCCACTATGGATACGCCGGACAAAATCAGCAGCAAGCCTGTGCTTTTGAGCCAACCTGAATTTGACTGGGAAACCCGTGGTTTTTGGGTCAATGAAGGCCCCAGTGTGCTGATCCGCAACGGCAAAGTCTTTATCAGTTACTCCGCCAGCGCCACAGACGAAAACTATGCCATGGGTTTATTGTGGGCCGATGAAAAGGCCAACCTGATGGACCCACAAAGCTGGTATAAACAAAAAGCGCCTGTGCTGCAAAGCTGCTTTGAACATAAAGTCTATGGCCCTGGCCATAACAGCTTTACGGTATCCGCAGACGGAAAAACCGACTTATTGGTTTACCACGCCCGCACTTACACCGAAATAGTAGGGGATCCACTTTGGGATCCAAACCGCCATACCTATGTCAAGGCGCTGCGTTGGGACGACAATGGCATGCCGGTATTTGGCCGCCCTTCTGTTCAGGAATAAATACCGGGTCAGAGCCCTGGCTCTGACCCAGAGGATAGAAAGCCATGCGACTATTATTTTCCCTGCTTTTGGCCAGCAGTTTCTCTGTACAAGCTGTTGCATTGACGACTGTGCCACTTCAAGAAGTACGCTTAACAGACGGCCCTTTTTTGCAGTCAGAGCATACCAATCTGCAGTATTTATTGGCATTGGATGCGGACAAATTGCTGGCACCGCTGCGCCGTGAAGCTGGCATTAAAAGCAAGGTGGAGTCTTATGGCAACTGGGAAAATAGTGGTTTAGACGGTCATATGCTGGGCCATTACTTAAGTGCTCTGGCTTTTATGGGTAGTGCTACAGCCAATCAGCAAATTAAAGCCCGGCTGGATTATCTGCTGACTGAACTTCAGAAAATTCAGCAGGCGCAACAAGGTTATTTAGGTGGTGTGCCCGGCAGCAAAACCTTGTGGCAACAGATCCAGCAAGGCCAGATTGAGGCCGATTTATTTAGCCTGAATAAACACTGGGTGCCTTTTTACAATATTCATAAAACCTTCGCAGGTCTGCGGGATATCTACCAGCACAGCGGCGATCAGCGCGCCAAAACTTTGTTATTCAATTACGGCAACTGGCTGAAAAAGCTGGTGAAGAACTTATCAACGCAGCAAATCCAGCAGATGCTGCTGACCGAACATGGTGGCATGAACGAAGTACTGGCTGATATGGCTGTTATTTTTGACGACCCTGCCTATATGGCTCTGGCTAAAAGCTTTACCGAAGTACGTATTCTGGAGCCGCTGCTAAAAGGTGAAGACAAGCTGACAGGCCTGCATGCCAATACCCAAATTCCTAAAGTGGTGGGGATAGCCCGTATTGCCGAATTAACAGGCGATAAAAACTGGTTAAATGCAGCTGAATACTTTTGGTCTTTGGTGGTAGAGCAGCGCACTGTGGCTATAGGTGGCAATAGCGTGCGCGAACATTTCCATCCCAAAGACGACTTCAACCCTATGCTGAATGAAGTGGAAGGGCCAGAAACCTGCAATACCTACAATATGTTAAAACTCTCTATGCTGCTGTACCGCCAGACCGGCCAGAGCAAATACCTGGATTATTATGAACGGGGTTTGTGGAACCATATTCTGGCCAGCCAACATCCGGAGCACGGCGGTTTTGTTTATTTTACCTCCATGCGGCCTCAACATTACCGGGTTTATTCCAAAGTGGATCAGGCTATGTGGTGTTGTGTCGGCTCTGGTATAGAAAGCCACAGTAAACATGGCGAATTTATTTACAGTCTGGATAACAACACCCTGCAGGTGAATTTATGGATAAGCTCCCGCATTAACACTCCCCAAATAAAACTACAGCAGCGGACCTTATTCCCGGATGAAGCCACTACTGAACTGGTTTTTGAAGCGCCAAGTACACTAAAGCTGCAGCTGCGTTATCCGTCCTGGGCCGGAGTTGTCAGGCTCTGGCGTAATGGTAAGGCAGTTGAAGTAACAGCTAAAGCCGGTGAACATATTTTACTCTCAGGGCCATGGCAACAAGGCGACAGAATAAAACTTGAGCTGCCGATGCAGTTAAGTCTGGAGCCTATGCCTGCCAAGCCTGATTATTTTGCCGTCTTGTTTGGGCCTATAGTGCTGGCCAGTCGCAGTACACCTTTTCAAAACGAAAGTTTGAGCTTTGTTGCTGACGACAGCCGTATGGGTCATATAGCCTCAGGCCCCACTTGCCCTGTGTCAGCTGCCCCACTTTATATTGGCGATAGCAAAAACTTCCTCGCCAGCTTACAGCGCCTGCCCAATCCAGCCTTGAGCTTCAGTACAGGCCAGGGCTTTTTGCAGGGGCAGCCTGAGCTGATCCCCTTTTTCCGGTTGCACGACAGCAGGTACCAGATTTATTTTCAGCACACCAGCCTTGAAGGTTGGCAACAACAAAAAGAGCAGCAACAACAGCAAGACAAAGCCGCAGCTTTATTGGAACAACAAACACTGGATAAGCTGTATCCAGGCGAGCAGCAGCCTGAGTCGGATCATTTTTATCAGGGAGAACAAAGCGAAGCTGGGGTCAATTCAGGCCGGCACTGGCGACAGAGTACAGGCTGGTTTAGTTATCAGTTAAACCACAAGGGCCATCAAAACCTGACCTTAAGGCTGGAGTATTTTGGCCTGGATACCGGACGGGCCTTTGAGATCTGGCTGGATGATCACAAGCTAACCGATGTGGAGCTAAAAGGTGGCCAAGGACCGAACTGGTATCAGGTTGATTACCCTATCCCTGATGATCTGCTGCCGAAAAATGCCAATCATTTCAGGATCAAGTTTGTTGCCAAACCCGGCAGCATAGCAGGTGGCATTTACCAGCTGCGTTTATTGGGTCAGAGCTCAGGCTCTTAACTGGGGTCAGGCCTTGAATGTTGAATCAGACTTTTGGGTCAGAGCCAAGGCTCAGACCCACCGCATAACGGCTGACCCAATGTTTCAGCGGGCCAGCCTTTTCAGCGACAGCTAAACCAAGCTGACGTAAAAAACGCACAGGCGGCAAGCTGCTGCTAAAGCTTTGATAAAACAGATCCATAGCCGACATCATCAGCGTATTTTCGCGCTGACGTTTGTTTTGATATTGCTTTAACAATTCAGGATCGGCTAAATCCTTGCCTTGGGCAAAAGAGCGCTCCAGCAATTCAGACAACAACATGGCATCAGCAAAACCTAAATTGACGCCCTGGCCCGCCAGCGGATTAATACTGTGAGCCGCATCCCCGACCAGCACCAGCCGTCCTTTGACATAGTCTTTGGCATGCACCCGGGCCAAAGGAAAACTGGCCACTTGTTCCACTGTAATTTTGCCAAGCTTAGCCGGAAAAGCCTGTTGAATTTGCTCCGCCAAAGCGGGTTTAGCTAAAGCCGCCAGCCGTTTCACTTTATGGTGATGATCGTACCAGACTAAAGAGGCCTGCTTGCCTGGCAAAGGTAAAAAGGCCCGTGGGCCTGATTCATTAAACTGCTGCCAGGTAATATCCTGCTGCTCGTAGTCTGTAGTGACTGTAACCACCAGACAGCTTTGCTGATACTGCCAGCCCGATACGCCAATTTGGGCTAACTGACGCAGCTGCGACTGCCCCCCATCTGCTGCTATTACCAGTTTGGCGTTGAGCTCGCCAAATTCTGCAGTGCTGACACAGGCATAATCAGCGTGCTGGGTAAAACCAGTGACAGTGGCTGGGCAAAACAGTTGCAGGTTGGCAGGAAAATTAGCCCAGAGCGCCTGCTGGATCAGGTTGTTTTCAATGATATGGCCCAGATGAGTCAGCGCCAGTTCGTCAGCATGAAAAGTCAGCCCAGCCTGTTCAGCTTCAAACGCCTGTAGACGTTTATAAGGGCATAAACGCCATTGCTGCAATAAAGACCAGGCGCCTAACTCCGCCAGCCACTCTTCACTGCGTCTGTTAATAGCGGATACACGAAGATCAATGCTGCTTTGTGGGTCAAAAGCTGAGACGGGCTGCTTTTCTATTAAGCCTACCTCTAAACCGGCACGGCTTAACTTCAGCGCCACTGAAGCGCCCACCATACCCCCACCTACTATTAATATATCCAGCACAACAACCTCCTGCTCACTTCAGAACATTCTACCCTGCTTTTTGGCTTTTACTTTGCGCTAAATCAGCAATTATTCGTCATTTATTCAGCAGCCGCTGAAAGATTATCTGCACTATTCCGGTATCTAAGTTCACATCACTTAAGGAAAACCCCAAATGAAAATGCAGCATATTCTGTTACTTAGCCTTAGTCTGTTCAGTTTTAGCCTGTTGGCAGAACCCCGTATTGCCCAGAGCCCTGACGATATTAAGCCTTTATTAAATGGTATGCAGGCGCCTCTGGTCAGTCTGCAGGATGCCACAGGCAAAGCCGTTGAGCTTGGTACAGTCCTGAAACAACAAGACACCGTACTGGTGTTTTACCGCGGCGGCTGGTGCCCTTATTGCAACCTGCAACTGGCGGCTTTACGTGAGATTGAACCTAAACTTGAAGCTTTGGGTTATCAGCTGATTGCCGTGACACCAGACAGCCCTGCTGCCATTCAGGCCAGCTTAAAGGACACCAAAGGCGCTGCTATTACTTATACCCTGTTATCTGACAGTCAGTTCAATCTAAGCTCGGCTTTTGGTGTGGCTTATTATCTGGATGAAAAAACCAGCGCGACTTATTTAAATACCTACAAACTGAATCTGAATAAGGAAGCCAGCAGCGGCAAAGTAGTTCTGCCCGTGCCTGCGGTTTATATCCTGAATAAAGAGGGTTTAGTGCAGTACAGCTACCAGCATATTAATTACAAAGTCCGGTTACAGCCTGAATTGCTGCTGTTGGCAGCACAGCTGGCAAAGCAGCCTAACAAATAACATTCACTAAAAAACCAGTATTTTTGCATATCCACCCATAGTTAATTCAGGGCAGCAGCAACTGCTCTGAAACTCTGCCTGAACAGCCTGAAACTCATTGACGAGCGCGCAAAAATACGGCATTTTGCGCGCCCTTGCAGCACCGGCTTTTGATTGCCGCTGTTGGTTGCCCCTGTCGGTTGCTCTGGGGTGCAAAACTGACTAGAGTAGCTGCATCTTTAAATCTGAATTCTGTTTTTAATTGTAAGCTCTGGCTTGAGGAGACTTTGCATGCGTAAGGTAACTGTGGCCGCCACCCAAATGATTGGTGGCTGGAATGTAGAAGAAAATATTGCCCGTGGTGAGCGCTTAGTCCGTGAAGCCGCTGATCAGGGCGCCCAGATCATCCTGCTGCAGGAACTGTTTGAGCGTAACTACTTCTGCCAGAAACAAAAGTATGAATATTTAGAGTTTGCAACCACTGTCGAGGACAACGCGGCCATCAAACATTTCAGCAAAATTGCCAAAGAGTTGAAAGTGGTTCTGCCTATCAGTTTTTATGAAAAAGCCGGCAACTGCTTTTACAACACTGTGGCCGTGATTGATGCCGACGGCAGTAACTTAGGTTTATACCGTAAGAGCCATATTCCTGATGGCCCGGGTTACAGCGAAAAGTTCTATTTCACTCCGGGTGACACAGGCTTTAAAGTCTGGGATACCGCCTATGCCAAAATCGGTATCGGTATTTGCTGGGATCAGTGGTTCCCTGAATGTGCCCGCAGCATGGCGTTAATGGGCGCAGAGCTGCTGTTCTACCCTACAGCTATCGGCACTGAACCACACGATGAAACAGTCAATTCACGTGAACACTGGCAACGTACTCAGCAGGGTCATGCCGCTGCTAACTTAGTGCCGCTGATTGCATCGAACCGTATTGGTCGTGAAACCGAAGACGATTACGCTATTACCTTCTACGGCAGCTCTTTTATTGCCAACGAGTTTGGCGCCAAAGTGCAGGAAGCCGACGAAGTCAGCGAAGCCGTATTAGTGCATACTTTCGATTTAGACGAAACCGCAAAAAACCGTCGCAACTGGGGCGTGTACCGTGACCGTCGTATCGACTTATACGGCGCGTTGTTAACCAAAGACGGCAAAACTACCCCGACTGAAGGTAACAACTAAGATGGCTGTTACCTTACAAAGTACGCCTCGTGCCGACGGCTTTTTTATGCCAGCCGAATGGGCGACTCATAAACAAACCTGGATGGTATGGCCTGAGCGCACCGACAACTGGCGTTTAGGCGCCAAGCCGGCGCAGCAGGCCTTTTGTGCTGTGATTCGCGCCATTGCCCGGTTTGAACCTGTCACAGTGCTCGCTTCTGCCGCTCAGTTTGCCAATGCGCAGGCACAGTTGAGCCTGGAGCCAACCACTCACCCGATACGTGTGGTTGAAACCTCCACAGACGACGCCTGGTGCCGTGACACTGGCCCTACTTTTGTCACTAATGGCAAAGAAGTGCGGGCTGTTGACTGGACCTTTAACGCCTGGGGTGGCTTAGAGGGCGGTTTGTATTTCCCCTGGCACAGAGACGATCAGGTTGCGCAGAAGATTGCCAATATCGAAGGCACGCCACGTTACCGCACTGAAGGTTTTGTGCTCGAAGGTGGTGCTATTCATGTCGATGGTGAAGGCACTTTATTGACCACTGAAGAGTGTTTGCTGAATAAAAACCGTAACCCGGATTTATCCCGCGAACAAATCGAGCAGATGCTGTCGGACTATTTAAGTATCGATAAAGTCATTTGGCTGAAAGAAGGCATTTTTAACGACGAAACCGATGGTCACGTCGACAATATGTGCTGTTTTGTTGGCCCGGCTGAAGTGCTGCTGGCCTGGACGGACGATAAAAATGACCCTCAGTACGAACGTTCACGCGCGGCTTTAGAAGTGCTGGAAAACAGCACAGACGCCAAAGGCCGTAAATTCACAGTACACAAGCTGCCTGTGCCTGCTCCTATGCTGGCCAAAGCCGACGAATACGCCACTGTGGATTTAACAGGCGCAGCAGTGCCCCGCGAATCAGAAGCCCGTTTAGCCGGTTCTTACATCAACTTCTATTTATGCAATGGCGGTTTGGTGTTGCCGGTGTTTGACGATGCCAATGATCAGGTAGCGATCGACATCTTAAGCAAAGTCTTTCCAAAACATCAGGTGGTGACAGTGCCTGGCCGGGAGATTTTACTAGGTGGCGGCAACGTGCACTGTATTACCCAGCAACAACCTGCTTAATTTACATTTATCTCCAAAACGGAGCCAATGGCTCCGTTTTTTTTGCCTATAAAACAGCACACAGTAACAAATAAGAACAAAAAACCATATAAATCAACCAGATTTCCTCTTGAAAAAAACACAAACAAATCACTAGAGTTTCAATTTATTAACATGTTAGGATGAAGTAGCGGTTAGTTGTCATGTGCGCACATGACAACCAACAAGCTCATAACAAAAACTTGAAATCATGGAACAGAGAACAACACAATGTCTAAGCTAAAATATTCTGCTTTATCCGTTGCTGTGCTGGTTGCTCTAGCAGCCTGTGGTGGTAGTGATGGAAATAAAAACATTGCTCCACAAGCAACAAATGTCTCATTAACCAATATTGAAGTCAGAGAATGGGTTCCTGTATCAGGTGCATTTGCCGGAACTGATGCAAATCAGGATGCATTAAGCCTAACAGCTATCTCAGAAAATGGTACCGCTGTTACAGCAACTGGCGGTGTATACACCCTGAGTAAAGGCACTCTGGCAGTTACAGGTCTGAACTTTGTATTCACACCAACAGCTCCGGGTGAACAAGTGTTTTCCTACACTGTGTCCGACGGAAGCGAATCAGCCACTGCAACAGTAACTATTGCCGGTGCGGGCACTGATCCATTGGCTTATCAACAATGGCACTTAAAAAATACTGGCCAAAAGGCCTTTGCAATGAGTGACTCAGTGTATGAAACCTACTTCACTTTATTGACGGACCTGTTTGGTGTGCCAGAAGAAGATGCAACTGACATTGTTGAATCACGCAAAACTCCAGAAGTATTGGTGGAAGGCGAAGATATGAACGTGACTGAGGCATATGCTGCAGGCTCAACGGGTAGCAACACAATAGCTGTCGTGGTTGACTCAGGTCTTGAGATTGCTCATGAAGACCTGATAAACAACGTAGTGCCAAATCGCTCGCTGAACTTTATTCCTGGTGCTGCAGATCCAACAAATCCAACCAGTACGAGTGCAACCGGTGACCATGGGACTAGTGTCGCAGGTCTGATTGCAGCTGACGGCTGGAACGGATTAGGCGGTCGTGGTGTTGCCCCAGATGCACAACTTATTGGTATGAACTATCTGGAAGAGCAAAGTAATGTGGCTTTTGTACTGAGCCATGGCGCGCCAGGTAGTGGTATCACGGCATCTGAACCAGTTGCAGTATTTAACCGCAGCTATGGTCTGACTGTACCTGCAGCTATTGCTTATTCTGAATTTGAAGAAGCAGTTCAGCAATTCAGTGCCACTGAATTACGTTCGGGTAAAGGGGCTGCCAACATGAAATCCAGCGGCAATAGCTTCCAGGACGGCAGTGTAGACTTTGACAACGATTTATGTGAAGTAAACGGTGCCAACGAGTTAGGTTTAACCTGTTACAACGGTAACTTTGAACCTTCGCAAGCTACTCCTTACTACTTTAGCGTTGGTGCGGTGAATAGCGATGGCAAACATACCAGCTACTCTACTGCTGGCGCAAACCTGCTGGTATCAGCCCCGGCTGGCGAATATGGGGATTTTGCTCCTGCGATGGTGACTACTGACCAAATGACCTGTTTACGTGGTTACAGTAGCTTTGCCAGAGCCGACCTGTACGATGGTCTCTATTTCCCTGGTTTCTTTGAGGGATTCTATCCGTTCAACAACCCAGGTCACCCGGAAAACGCCAGTTGTAACTACACCTCAACCTTCAACGGAACTTCATCTGCAGCTCCAAATGCTTCAGGCGTAGTAGCCTTGATTGCATCTGCTAACCCTGAGCTGAGCTACCGTGATATTCGTCATATTCTGGTTTCAACCAGCACTATGGTTGATGCAGACAATGCCCCTGTGTCATTGGAATTAGCCAATGGTGCATTTGTTGCTCACCAGGGTTGGGTAGAAAACGCCGCAGGTTTTAACTTCAATAACTTATATGGTTTTGGTCGGGTCAACGCTGGTGCAGCTGTTGCTATGGCTAAAAACTACACCGTAGACTTAGGTGAAGAAGTCAGTTCAGATTGGGTAGGTGTAGGTACTTATGCAGCTACAGAAACCCCAACCTCTCTGGCGTTACCAGTTCCGGATAACAGTGTTACTGGTGCTACTGTAACTCTCGAAGTGACAGACGAAATGGTGCTTGAAGGTGCTCAGCTGAAGTTTTCAGTATCTAACCCGGACATGGAGTATGGTTTCAACACAGTTGATGGTTACTTCCAAACCACAGCTGGTATCGACTTAGCCATCGAAGTAACATCTCCGGCTGGAACTAAGAGCGTCTTGTTATCCTCTAAACAAGCATTGACTATCCCAGCTTTGACAGAAGATTTCTTCTTTCAACCTGGTTACATACTGAATGATACAGTGTTCCTTACTAACGCTTTTTACGGTGAAAATGCTCAGGGTACCTGGACTATTAAAGTACTGGATGCTAACGGCTCTGATTATGCCGCTACGGGAGGTTACTTAGGTGTTGATGGTTACGCCAACAACGCTGAACCTTCTGTTGTCGAAGGTGTAGCTATTCGCGTATTTGGCCATTAATAGAGGAAGTACAGAGTTATGAAATTCAAATTAACCTTAGTTGCTCTGGCTACTATCGGAACTATGGCCTCTGCTCAGGCAACCGAAGTTTCACCAGAGTTAAAAAAATTTATGCCGGCAAAAACTGAGATAGTAAAAGCCAAAAAAGTCGAAAATGCAGATTTTGGTGTTTACAAGCTGTTACCTGATTTAGCATTAGCCCCAGCCAGCCTCGCTGCTGATCAAGCCAAAGGTACCTTGTCTGGTCGCACTGTAGTGCAACAAACTGCAGTGAATACGGACGGTGTAGTGAAAACTGACGCTGTGGTAAGAAACCAGTTGACAGGCGAGCTTGGTGTTGTCACTGGTCGTTTGTCTATATTGGCAAAAGATTCTGCAGCATTGCAGCGCTTACAACAAGAGTTCGACTTAAAACCAGTGAAGACTGTGGGCGATAAAATTGCCATTATGCAGGCTCCTGCTAGCGCTAATCTGACAGAGTTAGTTGAATCCATCCGTAAATCAGGATTGGTGAAAGAAGCTCGTTTGGATGTGGTCGAAAAACTATACAAGCCAAACTAAATGAAACTTTAAGTAAAAACCCGCTTCAGGCGGGTTTTTTATTGAATTAAATTCATAGCTGCCAGATTCAGATCTGGCTTTGCTCCCACAGTCCTTGGCGTTGTACAATACTTTTCCATTCTGAAGGAGAAATCAAGCATGGCCAAAGCCTGTGCCTGCCATATTCTGGTGAAAACTGCAGCTGAAGCAGAGAAATTAAAGCAACTGCTGGCCAAAGGCGCCAGTTTTCATGAATTAGCTAAAAAGCACTCGTTGTGCCCTTCAGGCAAAAAAGGCGGTGACTTAGGTGAGTTTAAACCAGGCCAGATGGTCAGAGCTTTTGATGAAGTGGTATTTAAAAAAGCTGTACTGGAAGTGCATGGCCCAATCAAAACTCAGTTTGGTTACCACCTGATTAAAACCTTGTACCGAAGCTAACAGAAGCAATAAACGGAGAACCAGATGCGTTTTGTGCCCTGCAGTTATGATGAACATGCCGAAGCCATTCTGGCCATTTTTAATCACGCCATTTTGAATACCACAGCTTTGTATGAATACAAACCCCGTACTATGGCCACTATGCAGCAATGGTTTGCCAACAAAACGGCTGGCAATTTCCCGGTGTTAGGTTTGCTGAATGAACAAAACCAATTGGTGGCTTTTGGCAGTTATGGCACCTTCAGAGCTTTTCCTGCTTTTAAATATTCAGTCGAGCATTCAGTTTATGTGGCGCCGGATCAGCAAGGTAAAGGCTATGGTGCTTTGATGTTGCAGAAAATCATAAAACAGGCGCAGCTGGAAAATTATCACCTGTTGATTGGTGGCATTGATGCTGCCAATGAAGCCAGCATAGCTTTGCATACCAAACATGGCTTCAGACACAGCGGCACTATTACTCAGGCTGGTTTTAAGTTTGGCCGCTGGTTAGATTTGGCCTTTTATCAGCTGACATTAACCACGCCAGTTGAACCTGTAGACGGTTGAATTGTTACTTTTTACCCAGCAACTGCGAACGTAATTTAGCCTTTTCTTTCGCCAGCTGTTTATTACGACTGGCGACTTTTTGTACCCGTTCTTCTTCGGCATCGGCTTTTTTGCTGCTGTGATTCATTTTCGGATCGTGTTCGTACCCAGGTAACACCTGTTGGGTGATCACTTGCTTGGTTAGTTTTTCAATGGCTTGTAACATCAGCAGATCATCAGGCGTCACTAAACTTATGGCTAAACCTGAGTTGCCCGCCCGGCCTGTGCGGCCAATGCGGTGCACATAATCTTCTGCGACCTGTGGTAGATCGTAATTGACCACTATAGGCAGTTCTTCAATATCCAAACCCCGGGCAGCAATGTCAGTCGCCACTAACACACTTAATCTGTTGTTTTTAAAATCATCCAGCGCCTTAGTGCGTGCGCCCTGACTTTTATCACCGTGAATAGCGCCAGCTTCGATACCGTCTAACCGCAATTGCTTCGCCAGACGGTCGGCACCATGTTTAGTGCGGCTGAAAATCAGTACCTGTTTCCACTGCCGTGAGCCAATCAAATAAGACAACATTTCACGTTTGCGCTGTGAATCCACGCGATACGCCAGTTGCTCTATTTTCTCTGCAGTGCTGTTAGGTTTTGCCACCTCAATCAGCACGGGAGACTTTAATAAGGTATCAGCCAGCTCTTTGATTTCTTTGGCAAAAGTGGCAGAGAAAAACAGCGTCTGCCGCTCTTTGGGTAAACGCGCCATAATACGTTTAATATCGTGAATAAAGCCCATATCCAGCATACGGTCGGCTTCATCCAATACCAGGATCTGCAGCTCTGACAAACTCACAGTGCCCTGATGTAAATGATCAAGCAGACGCCCTGGTGTCGCCACCAGAATATCTAAACCCCGGCTGGCCTGATCGTATTGAGGATTGATCGACACGCCACCATAAAACACGGCATATTTCAGCGGCAAATCAGCCCCATAAGCTTTAACGCTGTCTGCCACTTGCTGCGCCAATTCACGGGTTGGGGTCAGTACTAAACAACGCACCTGCAGGTTATTCACCTTGCTGGTGTTTTTACTCAGCAGTTGCAATACAGGCAAAGTAAAAGCAGCGGTTTTACCTGTTCCTGTCTGAGCGCCAGCTAACACATCTTTGCCTTCTAAGATCACAGGTATGGTTTGTTGCTGAATAGGGGTCGGGGTCTGGTACCCCTGGGCTGTAACAGCAGAAAGAATACGGGGATCTAAACCAAGCGTGGCAAATGACATGCAATTTCCTTTAAAGTATCGGCCTTTGAGCCTTTAAAACAGCGCTAGTGTAGCAGAAGGAACACAACAAGGCATGACCGCAGTACCAACCCCATGGTTTGTTTATATGGTGCGCACAGCAACAGGTGCTTTATATACAGGCATCAGCACAGATCCTGTACGACGCTTACGTCAGCACAGTGGTGAGCTAAAAGGCGGAGCTAAGGCTCTCAAAGGCAAAGGCCCACTGCTACTTGCTTTTACTTATGCCATGCCCTGCCGCTCCTCTGCCTGCAAGCTTGAATACCGGCTGAAACAATGGACAAAAAAGGACAAAGAGCTGTTATTAAAACAACAGACTAAACACTTAAGCTTGCTGGAACAGCTATCAGGCGAAAGTCGCATAGGCACAGGATCAGCTTCAGATTAGACTGGCTGAAAAGCATAAGGGGTTGTGATGGAAAATTTTGCTTTAGTCCTGATCTATCTGATGATTGGTGCCTTGCTGCGCAGACTGCCGCAGTTTCCGCAAGAGACAGGTTTAGTGCTGAATCAGTATGTACTTTTTGTCGCTCTGCCTGCTTTAGTGCTGCAAAAAATTCCATTGTTAGAATTCTCCAGTCAGCTGTGGTTACCCGCCATCACACCCTGGGTATTGCTGGTCATAGTAGCGGGATTAGTGATACTGGCGGGTAAAATCTGGCACTTTGAAAAAACCACTGTAGGGGCTTTGCTGGTGGTTTTGCCTTTAGGCAATACCTCTTTTTTAGGCTTTCCTATGGTCGAGGCTTTTTTTGGCGAAAACGCCCTGCCTTTTGCAATGATTTACGATCAGGCCGGCTCCTTTGTGGCACTGGCAACCTATTCCACTATTCTGGCCGCCTGGTATAACCCAAATGCCGCCACACCTACTGCGGGTCAAATCTTCAAACGTATTTTAACTTTCCCATCTTTTATCGCTTTAGCTCTGGCGTTAGCACTAAAATCATGGCCTTACCCGGCATTTTTTAATCTGGTACTGGATAGTCTGGCCGCTACTTTAGTGCCGGTTATTATGATTGCTGTAGGTTTCCAGTTCAGGCTGCAACTGGATAACAAAGACGCTAAGCCGTTGATTTTTGCTCTGGGTGTGAAGTTGTGTTTAATGCCGTTATTGGCTTTAGGTTTGTTAAGCCTGTTTCAACCTGAGCCTTTGCTGCTGAAAGTAGTGGTATTTGAAGCGGCGATGCCGCCTATGGTCTCAGCTGGCGCTGTAGCTATTGGAGCAGGACTGGCACTACGTTTAGTGCCAGCCTTGGTAGGACTGGGTTTACTATTGAGTTTTATCAGTCTTCCACTTTGGTACGCTCTGCTGCAGCTTTACGTTTAACCAGATGCTGATGGCCTTTTCTGTGGCTCTGATGATAATAATGAGCCACGACCACCATCAGCACAGAACCTGTCAGCACCGGATTGAATAAGAACCACCAGTCCGGAGCCGTTAACATGATCAGCAAAGTGGTTGCGCCTGCAGGAGGATGGGTAATTTTCAGCAGCACCATCAACCCTATAGCTAAACCCACAGCAACAGACAGACTCCACACAGTTAAACCAAACCCATGAACAAAAGTCAGACCAATAAGCGCTGCCAGAAAATGCCCTGCTATCACATTTTTTGCTTTACCCAGCGGACTACCCGGCAAGGCAAATAAAATCACAGCCGTTGCACCAAAAGGAGCCACCAGCCATAACTGCTGCCATTGGTGCAACAAAGCGAACAACGCCATCACCAATGCGGCTCCGGAACCTGCTAACACAGCTTGCACCCAGACTTTATGTTCAGTCATAGTATCACCTCATAAAGTAGACCAATCTGTCTACCTGCGGATTGCATTGTAGACAGACTGGTCTACCTGTGTCAAGCTAAGTATTTAGCCTGCTGAGGACATGTATGGAACAGGATAAAAAACAACAGCTTGTAGAAACGGCTTTACGCTTGTTTTACTGCCATGGAGTGCATGCTGTGGGTATTAATCAGATTTTAGAACACTCTGCTGTGGCTAAAAAAACCTTGTATCACCATTTCGTCAGCAAAGACGAATTGTTATTGGCCACGCTGGAACTGCGGCATCAGCGCTTTTACCAGTGGCTGCAACAGCAGTTGGATCAGGCCGGAGCTGTCAGTCCGGTTGATCAACTTTTTGACGCATTAAGCCTTTGGTTTGCAGGCAAAGCGGAGCCTCTTGGACCTTTTTTTGGCTGCTATTTTCAAAACTGCGCCGCTGAATACCATGGACCAGACAGTGCTGTATTGCGGCTTTGCGCTGAACATAAACTCAAGGTGAAGCAGTTGGTGAACACTCACCTTCTGAGCTATCAGCTGACAGAGCAAACACAGTCTTTATTGCTTGATGGGCTGATGTTACTGAAAGAAGGCGCTATCAGTATGGCTTTATTGCATACTGACGCTACTGCGGCTTTGCAGGCCAAACAACAAGCAAGGTTACTGCTGCAGGCCTTGCGTTAATCCGGGTCTGCAGCCGGCTCTGCCGGAGGTTTTTTCTTTAGCCGCCCAGACTGAATAAGCGCCTCACGCAGCAGATACTCAATCTGACCATTGACACTGCGAAACTCATCGTCAGCCCAGTGCTGCAGGGCCTGCAGCACTGTTTCATCGATGCGTAACGCAAAGGCTTTTTTCGACACCCTAGTCTCCGCTTAGTACAAAGTGCCAGTATTGATCACAGGCTGGACCTGATGATCACCACAAAGCACCACTAACAAATTGCTGACCATGGCAGCTTTACGTTCTTCGTCCAGTTGCACCATGTTTTTCTCAGATAAACGCGCTAACGCCAGTTCCACCATACCTACAGCACCTTCCACCAGTTGTTGACGGGCCATCACCACAGCTCTTGCCTGCTGGCGTTGCAGCATAGCGCTGGCAATTTCCGGCGCATAAGCCAGATGGCTGATCCGGGCTTCCAGTACTTCCACACCTGCTTTATCCAGACGGGCCTGGATTTCGCCTTTGAGTAAATCTGTTACTTCAGGGCCATTGCTGCGCAGGCTGATGTCTATATCTTCCACCGCTTCATAAGGGTAGCTTGAAGCTAAAAAGCGCAAAGCAGCTTCACTTTGAATGCTGACAAAATTTTCGTAATCCTCCACCTCAAATACGGCTTCAGCGCTGTCTACCACCTTCCATACCACCACAGCAGCAATTTCTACCGGATTGCCGCTGTGATCATTGACTTTGAGTTTGCCGCTTTCAAAGTTGCGCACCCGCAACGAGACTTTTTGTTTGCTATAAAACGGATTAGCCCAGCGTAAACCAGTTTGTAAATCGGAGCCGACATAACGGCCAAATAACTGCAACACAGCACACTGATTCGGTTGCACCATATAAAAACCAAAAAAACCAATGCCGACTAAAATCAGTGCCGCTATAGCCAGCAGTTTCAAAGGCCCACCTAACACCAGCAAGCCAAAACCAGATAAAACAAAAACTGCAGGAAGCACAGCCAACATCATCAAACCGCTACGGCTTATTGCCAGATATTCTTTCATCGCGACCTCTTAATTTGATATCAATTTAATATCAAATTAGCTTCATTTAGGAAAAAGGCAAGGCAATACGCATAAAAAACATGCTATCAGTCGCAAAAACTTCAGAGTGCATTGACACAAGCCCATTTGATAAATATGATAAATTTAGTCAAATCAGAAAATTCATTATGTCAGAGCAACATCAACTTCTTTCGACTCGTCAGGCCGCAGCCCTTCTTGGGGTATCAGTACGTACTATTCAGCTGTGGGTAGAACAAGGCCTGCTAAGCGCCTGGAAAACGCCGGGTGGGCACAGACGTATAGTGCAGGAATCTTTGCTGAGTTTGTTGCATAAAAGACAAAAGTCGCCTCCCCTGACCCATCTGTTATGTGTGGACCTGGATGCAGATTTTTTCAAATTACTCCAGGTTTTATGTCAGCAATGGCATTTTCCAATCGAATGGCAATATGCGCGCAACGCTGTAGATGCTTTATTGATGATGGGTGAGCATAAACCTGAACTCGTGATGATGACGGCCAATCAGCCGGGAGTCGATTTACCTATGCTACAGCAGGAATTGACACAGCATCAGGTAAAACTGGCGCTGTTATCCGCAGAAGAGCCAAAGCTGACAATGGATATCATCTGGCTGCACTTGCCCTTTGAACCTTTGCAATTTAAGGCTGAATTACAAAAGCTGCTTTTTGCCCGCTTACAACAAGCCAGCTGAGTGCAGCAAAAAAAA
>CAMLSF010000065.1 GCA_946482615.1 uncultured Chromatiaceae bacterium
TACGTTCTACGTCTTTTGCCCCTTCAGCTTCCTGTGCAACTACTGCACCGGTGAAGACAGCTGTGGAAGCTGCACCAAAAGCAACTGCTAAACGCACTGCTTTTGACAATTTATTATTTGTAAACATGTTTTATTCTCCCTGGACCACTATCTAGTGATTCTATTTTTACGATGACCAACCTTTGCGGCGATTGGAACTCCGGAACTTTTCGCAATCGAGGTGGACCCCGAAAACAACGACCCGATAATAAACGCAATTTTTCAACGTGGTCAACAGCTTTTACGGAACAAATTACATCAGGTGTTGTCAACGGGCTCGGCAATCCAGGCTTTTTACATCGATGATGGTGAAAAGCAGCAACATAATTTAAGTTTTCGTCTCAATTTTCGCCCCAAACAGCTCAATCCAACACCAATACAAGATTAATTTTTAACCAATTCGGTAATTCAATGAGATTTATCGCAAAATTCCGTAAACTTAACTCTACGCCCTATAAATTAGTTTTTTTCATTTATTTACCACTTAAAACCTCAGTTTTTCACCTAAATATCAAGATTGCGCTTAAGTTCTGGCTGACTTATCATAAAACCCTGTTTTTTTATCCAGATGTTTTAATGCTTACTGATGCTTTAAAAAACCAAATCCGTGACATTCATCAGCAGCTCAAAAGCAATCTGACGAATTATCAGCCTCGTCCGGGGCAAAATAAAATGGTGGCCGAAATAGCCAATACCTTAGCGGGCAGCTACCACAGTTATGACAGAACTTTGTTGGTAGAAGCAGGCACTGGCACAGGCAAATCGCTCGCTTATTTAATGGCGGCCATCCCTTTTGCGTTAAAGCAGAAAAAAACACTGGTCATAGCGACTGCGACAGTGGCTTTGCAAGAACAGCTGGTGCAAAAAGATTTACCCTTTTTCCTCAAACACAGCGGGCTGAACTTTGAGTTTTGTTTAGTCAAAGGCCGGCAACGTTATGCCTGCGTCGAAAAAATCCGCCAGCAATTGCAGCAACCCGATTTATTGCCGTTATTTCAAAGCACAGCACCCACTGCTTTATTACAGCAGTTACTGACTAACTGGCAGCAAAGGCAATGGCTGGGGGACAGGGACAGCTTAAAAGAGCCGATAGCCGATGAACATTGGTATGGCATAGCCTCAGATCCTGCCCATTGCAGTAAAGCCAATCCGGCACATCACCAGTGTCCTTTTCATTTAGCACGGGCCGAAATAGAAGGCAGCACTGTATTAGTAGTCAATCATGCTTTGCTGTTGGCCGATTTGGATGCAGGCTCACAAATATTGCCTGAACCCGCTGATTGTATTTATGTGATAGATGAAGCCCATCATCTGCCAGATAGCGGCCGTGATTTTTTTTCCGCTTATGCCCCACTGAGTTTTCCTGCTCAGTATCTGGAAAAGTTAAAAAAGACCACACAGCAACTGGCCGGTGTATTGCCACAGCACGGCGCCATGACCGAAGTATTAAAACTGGACGAGCTGGCAACCGACTTTTTAAAACAACTGAAACCTGTACAGCACCAGATTGAACTGAATCAGCAACTTTGGTTTGCCAAAGAGCCCCATTATCGTTTTGCGGATGCTGTTTTGCCTGAGACTTTTGCTGCCAATGCGGATCAGTTGGCGGAACTTAGCGGTAAAGCTTTGTCTGTGGTGGAAAAACTACAGCAGTTTTTATCCGAAGCAGTGACTGAACATAAAGTGGCGACTAAGTTAGCCTTACCGCTGCAATTTGAACTCACTGCCATAGAACACAGATTTGAGCAGCAATCAGAGCTCTGGCGTTTGTATTCAGTACCTCAGCAAAAACAGGTAAATCAGGCGCGCTGGGTTAGTCTTGATCAAAAAGAACACCAGCAAAGCAGCGCCTATGCCAGCCCTTTATCGGTCAGTTTTTTACTGGACGACTTATTATTCAGTCAGGCTTTTGCCACTGTCTTGTGTTCCGCCACCTTAACCACCTTAAACAGCTTTGACTATATCAAACAGGAGCTGGGGCTCATGCAGCACCCTGGCTTGCAAACGTTGAAAGTCGACTCACCTTTTGATTACCAACACAAAGCCAGTTTGTTATTGCCAAGAATGCAGACAGACCCCGGCAGTGACGCCTTTACCGATGAGCTAATAACAAAACTGCCACAGTACATAGACAAAAAAGCCGGTAACCTGCTGCTGTTTGCTTCTTACTGGCAAATGCAAAAAGTAGTAGAAGCATTGCGCTCTGAAGGCTGGTCTTTTTTAGTCCAGGGCGAAGCCTCCCGGCAGTCGTTGCTTGAGCTTCATGCGTTGAAAGTCAAAGCAGGGGAAGGCAGTATTTTATGTGGCACCCAGAGTTTTTCAGAAGGTCTGGATTTACCCGGCGCTTTGCTGACCAATCTGGTGATCACGAAATTACCTTTTGCTGTGCCCTCCTCTCCTTTGGAGGAAGCCTTAGCTGAAGCCATCACCAAACGTGGTGGCAATCCATTTTTACAAATGACTGTGCCCGCCACAGCACGAAAACTGGTGCAGGCCTGTGGTAGACTGCTGCGTCAGGAAATGGATCATGGCCGTATTGTTATTTTAGACAGGCGCTTAGTGACCAAAACTTATGGTAAGGCCATGCTCAACGCCCTGCCCCCTTTTTCACGAACTATTGAAGAATAAAAATGGAATTAGGTTTAGATCTCTGGATAGTAGCAGCCTTATGCGCTGTCGCTTTGGTCGCAGGTTTTATTGATGCAGTGGCCGGAGGCGGAGGTTTACTCACAGTACCGGCACTGCTCACCGCTGGTTTACCACCTCATCTGGTGTTAGGCACCAATAAACTGGCCGCCACTTTTGGTTCCATTACCGCATCCGTGACCTATTACAGACGCAAACTCTTTGATCCACAATTTTGGCGCACAGCGCTGATCTTCACGGCCATTGGTGCTATTTGTGGCACTTTAGTAGTGGATTTAATCAGTAAAGAATGGCTGGAACGTATTATTCCGTTTTTTATAGTGATCGCTGCTTTATATAGCCTGGTGGTAAAAATGCAGCCGGACGATCAACTCACTTTACCGGAACAAACCCCGAAGCATTTCTGGCAGCAAAGAGCCCAGGGTTTTACCTTAGGATTTTACGATGGTTTAGCAGGCCCGGGCACAGGTTCGTTTTGGATGGTGTCGACCATGGCTTTGTATAAAATCAATCTGCTATTAACCAGCGGCGTGGCGCGTTCAATGAACTGTGTCAGTAATATCTTTGCGTTGGTGACTTTTGCCTGGTTGGGTCATATTTATTGGGCTCTGGGGCTGGCGATGGGTGCTTGTTTGATGCTCGGCTCCTATTTTGGTGCCCGTTCAGCTATACGTTTTGGCAGTAAGTTTATCCGGCCGCTGTTTTTAACTATGGTATTGGCTATTACAGTGCGCTTGTTATGGCAAGCCTGGAGTAATGGATGAAAGACTTATTGGCTGCATTAGAGCAACAACTGAAGCAGCTGACCCAACAAGCCAAAACCATAGATGCTAAACAAAGCAGCTGGCAACAAAAAGCCTGGTTTGACAGCGACTTGTTTCAATCGCACTCACCTTTTTTAACCGACTATGTGCTCGAAGCTGAAGCCATGCTCAAACGGCTGAAAACCAGCACAGAGCAGCGCAGTAGCTCAGCACAGGCTTTAGCCGCTAAACTCAGTGCCCAAATTCAGGCTTTAAGCCGGGCTTTTCAAACCAAAGACTTACGTTATTTGCCCGGCAAAGGTAAGAAACGCACTGCATCCCCTAATGCGTCAGAACAAGCTCAGGCTATGGTGGGGCAATTACGCCGCTCCACTCAGGAGTTGTATCAGCAGCTGTCTGAATATCAGGGTTATGAACGACGTTTGCTGGATATGCTGGAACTGGAACAACGCCAGTTGTCCGGTGGATCAGCCGACACCAGTGCCGACAGAGTGCTGGCCATTCATGCCCGTTTAGGCCGTTGCCGTAAAGCCATCAGTGAATTAGAGGTAGAAATTCAGTGGTCCGAACAAAACCGCCGGGGCTGATTTATCATCCGATTTACAGCCAGCTCGAGCTGCCTTTTAAACACCGTTATCCTATAGGGAAATACCGGGCTTTGTATCAGGCTTTATTAGAGCTGGGTGTACCTGATGAACTCTTCACTTCTTCTCAAATCGCCAGCCCTGAGCAGTTACTCTCTGTCCATGATCCCCTATACGCCGAACAGTTAATGTCCGGCCAACTGGATCATAAGGCGATGCGCCGTATAGGTTTTCCCTGGTCAGAGCAATTAGTGACCCGCTCTTTAACCTCGGTTGGTGGCACAGTGCAAACAGTGCAGCTTGCTTTGCAACAAGGTTTAGCTTTGCATTTAAGTGGCGGTTATCACCATGCCTTTGCTGGTGAAGGCAGTGGTTTTTGCTTATTTAATGATTTAGCTGTGGCAGCCCGTTATGCCCTGACTCAGGGCCTGGATAAAGTGCTGATCTTTGATTGTGATGTGCATCAGGGCGATGGCACTGCGGCGATATTTGCCGATGAACCTGCTGTAGTTACCGCCTCTTTACATGGCGAAAAAAACTTTCCGGCCCGTAAACAGCAGTCCAGCTGGGATTTAGGTTTGCCCACAGCCTGTACGGACGACGAGTATCTGGATGCAGTGCAACAAAGCCTGGATTATTTATTGCGTATTCATCAGCCGGATTTAGTGATTTACGATGCAGGCATCGACATTCATCAGCAGGATGATTTAGGTCTGTTGCATATCAGCACAGCAGGAGTGGCCAAACGGGATTGGTATGTATTAAGCGAATGTCACAAGCGCAACATTCCGGTAGCAGCAGTGATAGGCGGAGGTTATCAGCGGGATCTTGAGGCCTTAACTCAAATTCATCTGCAACTGTTTTATGCCGCCTTTGAGCTCAGCGGTATGAAATTGCCTGATACAGAAAACTGGTTTCATGCTCTTCGTACCTGAATTGAACGACAGGCGAGGATAAACCCCGCCTCTACAATTTAAATCTGCTGTGCGCCTGAGAAATAAAACCCCAGTTGTTTACGCACCGCCAAAGGCAGTTCAGGTAAATCTGATTTTGGCAGCAGGAAAGTCGCCATATGGAATAAGTCGGTAAAAATGCGGTTTTTTTCCGTGGTGCGTTTTAAATAGTCATGGCCAGAAGAACCGCCCGTACCAATCTTGGTTCCTAACATACGCTGCACCATCATGGCGTGTTTGTAACGCCAAATTGTCATGTTTTCGTCTATTTCTGTCAGGCACGTCAGTACCTGAAATGGCAGGTTAAACACAGGTTCTTCCTGATATAGGGTAATAAATAAAGCGGCTAACATAGCGCGCTGGCTTAAGCGGAAGCTGCCTTGTTGCTGCAGTTCAGCGTATTTGTCTTTATCCAGCAAAGCGGCAAACTTAGCTCTGGTGTTGACGATTTCTTTCAGCTGCATTTCCCGTTCATGTTCGGCAATCTGCTCTATCGACAGCACAGTGCTTTCATCTTCGTTCAGCATTTGTTCTGTAGCGCTCTGGTACATCTGCCAGAAGCTAAAATCGCCAAACTGTAAAAACGGCATACGCTCCAGCCATTTTTCGACTTGTTCAAATAAACTTGGCTGAGTTTCCAGGCCTTCTAAAAACAGCCGGTCTTTTTCATTTAAGCGGCTGTAAAAGGAGTTTTTATCAAAGTCGATACGGTATTCACTTTTTAAGCCCAGACCAATTTCCAGCATTTTAAACTGCACGCTCTGAAAACCAGAAGCTGGCACTAAATAATCGCGGAACGACATAAAGTCCTGTGGTGTCATGGTTTCCATCACACCAATTTGCTGGTTCATTAACTGCTGAATGGTAATAACCCGTTTGAGCTTATGCACTACCCCTGTTAATTGCTGATCTTTGACTTCATCGCCGGCAAAAACAGCTAATACCGCCTTAAGTTCATGCAGTACCTGCTTAAACCAGAGTTCATAGACCTGATGCACCACAATAAACAGAGTTTCATCATGGGCCTCATTGGCATACTTCGCACTTTCAGGCGCCTGGGCTGTTAAAATTTTATCCAGTTGCAGGTAGTCACCGTAGTAACAAGGGGTTGTATTCTTTTGCATTTTCTAATCTTAGGCAAAGGCCTGTTGTTTTGACCGCGCCATTCTACCAGTACAACCTGAAGTTAACATCTGCTGGTAGCGTTTTATAACCGAACTGATTATGCTTAAGCGAAGTAACAAGCGGCCAGAGCACAAAGTTCAGGCACCCAAGGAGTAACAGATGAAGTTAGATGACGATATCCATAACTATTACGAAAAACTTCTGTTGGACCATTTAGTTGAGCTGCGTTTGGATAATGAGTACGACACTGAGTATCTGGCCGATTTATGCTGCATAGTGCTCAATCAGTTACCGCCTAAATATATTCGTTATGAAGTGGATATGGCGTTTTACCTGCCTCAGACTGAACGTTTTGAAATGGTGATGAAAGTGCGTGAAGCCGTAAGCAAAGCCAAAGCCTTCTTAGACACCCAACGTGACAAAAACTAAAGCTCCGGCTTTATCTGATGCACCTCTTGAAGTGCAACTGGCAGTAGAACTGATCCTGTTGCTGGAGCAACAGGATTTACCAGCAGAAACAGTGCTGTCGGCCCTGAGCATAGTGCAACAGGATTTCCGGAAGAAACTTACAAAACCTGTTCATCCAACTGACTAAATTCTGATGTTTTCTGAGGCCTTATGCTGACCCATTCCATTACCTTGTATCTGGCCACCGTCTTGATCTGGGGTTCGACCTTTTTTGCCATTAAGTTTCAGCTTGGCGATGTGCCGGAAATGTGGTCCATTGCCTATCGTTTTGGTTTAGCGGCCCTCTTGCTTTGGTTTTGGTGTCTGTGGCGCAAACTGCCACTGCGTTTTAGTCGCAGCCAGCATGGCTGGATGGCACTGCAGGGCTTGTTTTTGTTCTGTTTAAATTACCTGCTGATTTACCTGGCCACTTCAGATTTAACCAGCGGCCTGATTGCAGTGGTATTTTCCGGCATAGTGCTGATGAATATCCTCAATGGCGCTTTATTTTTTGGCCGCCCTATCGAAATGAAAACTCTGCTGGGAGCTTTGTTGGGCATCCTCGGTATAGCTTTTGTGTTCTGGCCTGAACTGGCGGGATTAGAGAGTAACGGCTCAGCCTTTTGGGGTTTAGTGCTGAGTATTGCCGGTACTTACATCGCTTCACTTGGCAATATGCTTTCATCCAAAAATCAACAGCAGCAGTTGCCTGTAGTACAAAGTAATGTGTTTGGTATGACCTACGGCGCGGCGATGATGGCAATTTTAGCTTTAGTGCAAGGCATTATGCCGGTGTTTGATACCAGCCTTAGTTTTAATTTGTCGCTGTTGTACCTGTCATTATTTGGCTCGGTGTTAGCCTTTGGAGCCTATCTGACGCTGGTGGGTCGCATAGGGCCGGCCAAAGCAGCTTACACTATGGTGCTCTTCCCTATAGTGGCTTTAGGCATATCTACTATTTTTGAAAACTACCATTGGAGCTGGTTTGCACTTATTGGTGTTTGTATAGTGGCTTTGGGTAATTTGATTATCTTAGTCCCAACAGCCCAGCTTAAACGTCTGCTCAGACTTTCATAAACTGTAGCTACAGAATGGTTGTCAGAGCTATCAAATCTGACTATACCTAAAGCAGTGTTTTTTTAAGAGAACGCAAAACATGCGATGGATTGTTGGCGTTATTTTCTTGTTTTTGATCAGTTTTGCGCTTTATGGCAAGCCCCTTCGCATCATCACTGTAGTGGAGCCTCCGGCCAGCTATCTGGATAGTCATGGCCAACTGACTGGTTTTTCTGTTGAGGTGGTGCAAGCCATCCAGCGTAGTCTGGATGATAAAACTGTCATAGAAGTCATGCCCGAAGCCAGAGCCATTCACATAGCCCGTACTGAACCTAACGTTATTTTATTTAGTTTTTCCAGAACGCCCAAAAGAGAAGATGAGTTTTATTGGCTGGGCCAGCTAAGTGTCAAAGCCTGGTCAGTTTATGCTTTAAGTTCAAATCCAGTGCAAATCGAGTCACTGGAACAATTACATAAAGTCCAGGCTATAGGTGTGGTTCGGGGTGACATCAGGGAGGAATGGTTGCTTGAGCAAGGTTTCGATAATTTGCATCCTTCTGTCAACCATCAGCAAAATATCCACAGATTGCGGTCAGGCCGGTTGGATTTAATAGCGTACGAAAGCCAGGGCATCCAGCATTTATTGTGGGAAGAAGGTCTGGAAACTACAGATGTAAAATCAGTCTATAAACTCAAAACCTCTGAGGTGTATTTGTTGATGTCTAAATCTGGTACAGATCTGAAGCTGATGCAAAGCTGGAAAACAGCAGCAGAAAAACTCCGGCGAAGCGGTCAACAGCAGTTTATCGCTGAAAAGTGGCAGATGATTTTGAAGCATTATCACAACATCAATACGGGAGCTGTGGAGGGAATTTTGTACTTCGATTAAACACAGAAACAGCGGTATCAGGTATAACCGCTGTGTCTGTAAAAGCTTTAATTAAATCTGACCCATGTAATCTTTTTTACCGACGTCAACACCGTTGTGACGCATTAAAGCGTAACTGGTGGTGACATGGAAATAAAACTGCGGCAAACCATACTGGGCTAAATACTGAGTACCGGTAAAACGTTTTTCTTTTGGAGTGCCGGGGCGTAAAACAATTTCCCGGTCTGCTGCATGCACAAATTGCTCTGCAGTTAAGCTATCCAGAAAGCTGAGCGTTTTATCCAGACGTTGCTGCAATTCAGCAAAGCTTTGTTCGTTGTCTTCATAAGCTGGCACATCCACACCAGCTAATCGGGCAGATACACTTTTGGCAAAATCAGCGGCAATCTGGACCTGACGCACCAGCGGAAACATATCAGGGTATAAACGCGACTGCAGCAATACAGCATCAGCTAATTCTTTCTGCTGACTAAACTTTTCAGCCTTCCCTAACAACTCTTTTAAGCTGGTAAGAAACTGTTTAAACACCGGAACTGACGCGCTGTAAAAAGATAAACTCATAGTCTTTGCCTCGTTTCAACCATCCTGCCCTTTGCAAGGATCTGTGCTTTGAAATGGGGATGCTAAAAAGGATTACAAGGCTTCGAGCTGTTGAAACAGCAAATCACAGTTTTGTTTTAATGCAATCAACTGTTCTAAAGGCAAACCTGACTGCTGAAAAATAGCCAGTGGGATATGACTGGCCTGAGCTTTTAACGCCTTGCCCTGCTCAGTCAGGCGAATTTGTACAACACGCTCGTCCTGCTGGCTACGGGTCCTGCTGACTAAGTTTTTGCCTTCCAGCCGCTTTAATAAAGGCGTTAAAGTACCAGAATCCAGGTGCAGCTTTTCCCCCAGCTCTTTGACGTTGAGTTCAGGCTGTTGCCACAGTACCAACATCGCCAGATACTGTGGATAGGTTAAATCCAAAGGCTCCAGCAACAACCTGTAGCTACGTACCAGCCTGTGACTTGCACTGTACAAAGAAAAACACAGCTGTTTTTCCAACACTAAATAATCTTCGTTTTCAGCACTCATGGCCTTGCCCGACTCAATTGAATTGTGTGCAATATACTTCAGTTCAGCCGTAAAATCGAGGCCGTGAATTTATCCAAAAATCAGTTGCCAGAAGCTGGGTTTACGGTGTTTATGGTACTTTTTCCTCAGCTCATCCAGTTTTATCAGTTGTTGTTTTGCGCTGGCTAAATCATTTTTTTCCAGCAACAATTGGGTCTGATCGACCTCAAGCGCCAGTTCTTTTAAACCCTGCTGATACAATCCGGCCTTATCACCCTGAAATTTCCCTTGTTGCGCCAGCAGTACCTGGTTTTCAAAACGGGCCAGTGCTGAGGTCATTTCCTCAACAGACTGTGCTTCTTTGGCTTGTTTAAAACTCAGCGCCATCTGTTTCATAGTTTTTTCCATATCCACTTCAGTGGCGGATACAGACGTACACAACAACAAGCCGGTGAACAACACAGAAATTACGACTTTCATCAGAAACCCTCTTAAAAAAACGGCCTTATTATAAGCAAGTTCGGCCCTTGCGCTGTGTTTTTCTGAGTTATGATGCTGCAACTTAAGCTCAATTGAGGACAGACACAGATGAAACTGCCGATTTATCAGGTTGATGCTTTTACTGACCAGCTGTTTAAAGGCAATTACGCAGCTGTAGTATTAGTGCCGCAGGCCATCAGCGGCGAATTGATGCAACAGATTGCCACTGAAAATAACTTATCGGAAACGGCTTTTGTGCTGCAGTTGGCCAACCATCATTATCAAATCCGCTGGTTTTCTCCTGTGACTGAAATTGATTTTTGTGGTCACGCCACCTTAGCCGCTGCTTTTGTCTTGTTTGAGCAAAACGACAGTACAGAACTGCGCTTTACCACTTTAGAAGTCGGCGATTTAGTGGTCAGTAAACAAGCAGACCAATGGATCCGGATGGATTTCCCCAAACGTCAGGCAGAGCCTGTCCATGCACCGGAGGCGCTGCTTGCAGGGTTATCCATAGCCCCCACTAAGGTACTTAGAAGCGCTCAGGCTTATTTCGCCATTTATGAAAATGAACAGCAGGTAAAACAATTGACCACAGCAAGTGCTGAACTGAAAAAACTGGCACCTTACGATGTAGTGGCGACAGCACCGGGTTCGGACTATGACTTTGTTTCCCGTTATTTTTGGCCAGCCAATGGCGGCGACGAAGATCCGGTTACAGGCTCTATTCACGCAGGTTTAGTGCCGTACTGGGCGGAGCAATTGGGGAAAAACCAGTTGATGGCCTATCAGGCGTCTGCCCGGGGTGGAGTGCTACGATGTGAGTTAACTCAGGACAGAGTGCTGGTGTCTGGTCAGGCTAAATTGTATTTGCAAGGCGAAATTTATCTGCCTTAGCGGAAAAAAACAGCAGGGCTAAGGCAACAGTCCCGCTGTTTTTTCAATTTAAATGGCAGGAAAAATACTGCTGACCAAACCTATCAAAGCCCCAAACACACCACCCCATACCACCAGCCAGCCTAAATGCTGACGGATCATCTGCTGTACTATGTCTTTGACCATTTGCGGGGTCAGCTCGGCTAAACGCCCTTCCACTACTGCAGCAATTTTCGGTTGCAGCAGATCTATGGTATCTCCCTGATGCAGTTGGTTCTTTATTTGCTGCTGTACTTCAGGACTATCGGCCAGCTCTATTAAAGAACGACTCAGGTTTTCAATAAAAGGCTCTTTCAGTGGCACTAACATCTGCGCGCCACCAAACATAGCCAACATACCACCCAAAGATGATTTTTGTACTGTGTCCAGCAAGGCATCAAAGGCTGGTGACAAGTCAATAGCCTCAATCACTGGGGCCAGTTTTAAGCTGACAGCATCCTGCTCATGTTGCTCAGCAAGCAAACGCTGCAGATTTTCTTTACTGAAAAACTGGCCCATGATCAGATCATAAATACCTTGTTTAAACTCGGTAAAACGTGCCGGAATAACACCAGAACCATAAAGCAATGGTACTTTTTCAAACAGCATGTGAATAGCCAGCCAGTTGGTCACAGCGCCGGAAAAAGCAAACAAGCCCATAGCCCATAACCAGGGCAACGCAAAAAACCAGCCAACAGCCATTACCAATAAGGACAACAGATTGGTCAAAAGACTTTTATTCATTACAACTCCGGACTATCAGTTCAAATGGCAGCGATTGTAATCAGTGGGCGGAGCAACAACAAGAGAGTCAGAACACTCAGGCGCAGCCAGATCAGCCACTGCGCCTGTCGAGTTTTTGCAGAAAACAAGTTAAACCTGAAAAGCCGCAGCCATTTGCTGTAACGAACTGGCTAATTTTGCCTGCTCCGCTACTGTGGCTGACAACTGCCTGCCGCCTTCAGCCGCATGTTCAGTCTGATCGCTGATCTGCTGCACACTCAAAGCTATTTGTTCTGCCACCGTAGCCTGCTCTTCCACAGAGGCGCTGATTTGAATAGCCATGGCCCGGATTTGCTCTATGGACTGAAAAATACCGGACACGGCCTGACTGACGGACTCACTTTGTTCCAGACTGGAACTGGCCAATTGTTCGCTTTGCTGCATTGAGGTTGTAACAGCAGACATGTCCTGCTGAAACTGACTGACCATAGCCTGGATCTCGGAGGTTGATTGCTGAGTGCGCTGTGCTAACGACCTCACTTCATCGGCCACCACAGCAAAACCACGGCCTTGCTCACCAGCCCTTGCAGCTTCTATTGCTGCGTTTAATGCCAGCAGGTTGGTTTGTTCTGCAATAGCGCGGATCACCGAGACAACTTCATTAATCTTCTGGCTGCTTTGATTTAATTGTCCAACCTGAGCAGCAATACGATTCAGGGTACTGACCACCTGCACCACAGCCTGATGGCTTTGCCCTACTCTGTGATTAACATTGGCTGTCAGTTGATGGGTCTCTTCTGCCGCAGCTGAACTTTGATGCACATGTGAAGCTACGTCTTTCACCGACACACTCAGCTCTTCAACTGCACTGGCTACAGTTAAAGTTTCTTCATTTTGTTTGTGCAGGGCCTGCGCATTATGATCGACTGTAGCTGCGGTTTGTTCAGCCACAGCTGAGAGCTGCACACTGGCGTGCAATAGCTGGTCTATCGTATGTCTGAATTGCTGCAGCATTTGATTCAGCGCCAGCGCAATCTGGCTGAATTCATCACGGCCCCATTGTGGCGCAGTGACCCTTAAGTCTTTTTGTTGTGCCGACTGTTGCATCACCTGCACCAGTGTATTGACCTGCATCACTAAACCCCGGATCACTTGCCAGGCTAAAAAAATCACGGCACTCAGCACTAAGAGATTAACCCCCAGCAACCATAAAAAGCTCTGATAGCTGTGCTGGTAGCTCAGACTGGCCAATTGCAGAATTTGTTCTGCCAGTTGTTGTTCCATCAGCTTTAACTGATTGATACGACTTGTAGATAACTCGAACCATAGTTCAGGTGTGGCACTAAGTTGTTGTTGCAGCGCCTGCTGACGAATACTCAGCATTTCACTGAATTTGGCTTGCTGCCCGTCCAGCCACTGTTTTTGCTCAGAGGTGGCAAACAGCTGAAACTGGGAGAAAAATAATTGCTGCTGCGCCACATTGCTCAGATAGGCCGCATAACTTTCTGCGGTAAAGCTGCCTTTGGTTAAAGCCGCATTCAGTTGCGCCCTTTCCAGCCCGGCTCTTTCTTTGGCTTCACTCCAACTGTAAAGCGAGTTCAGTGGGCCATTCAGTTGCATATCAGTGTTAAACTTCAATACAGAGGGTGCTATCGACAATAGCTGTTGAATGAGCTCACTGTAGTAACGGATCATCACAGCTACATTCAGGCTTTTGTTGCTCACCTCTGCACGACTTTGTGTCAAACCACTTAACCGGTTTTCCAATTGCTGCAGCAAAGCCAATTGTTCCGCGCTTTGAAAACCCGACCTGTCTTGCTTTAACTGCTGCAAAAATGCGTTTAATTGCTGATCGACTAAGGCCCGTTGCTGACTGAGTTCAGCTGGGATCTCAGTTTTTTGGCTGTTTAAAAAACCTGCACTTAACCCCCGTTCTTTTTGTAGCTCATGCACCAGATCCACAGCTTTGACCAGCACAGTCATTTGAGCTGTGACGGCTTCACTTTGCCGGGTTTGTTGCCAGCGATCTGAGGCTTGCTGGCTGACAAACCACAATAACAACACAAACAAAGGCAAAACTAACACCAATAACCTGAATTGAATTTTTAAACTCAGCAACATTATGCTTCTCCCTTCTGCTGATGATTCCTTTGCCTTTTCCACTGCAGCATTGAGCAAAAACAAAGATTTACTTAGCTTAATCAAGGCATTACCCCGATAAAAGCCAAGTATAGTCAGCTCTTTAGCGCTCTGTGCTTCATCATTAAGGTTTTTGTTTCAACTGAAGTAATTCAAGCCAGAAATTGGATTTGTTTTGCTGATGCAGGGCAGGCAAAACCGGGTTATGTAGTTTCAGCAGCAAAGAATGACGATAACGCTGTGGTTCAAACACATGGCGGGTGACCTCATGTTGTTGCATAAAGCGCAGCAGTTCGCCTGAGTCCGACATCGCCTTTAAACCTTGCTCCAGACGCTTTGCCAGCCGGGTGTTTTCCGGACTCACATAAAAATGCACAGGCAAAGGGTAATGCAATAGCACAGAAGTAAAAAACACAAATCCGTGACCTTGTTGCGGCCAGGTGGCAAGTTCAGCGTCACCTTCAATCACACTGCGGGGAAAGTAATCACAACGGCCTTTGCGCAGCATATCCGGCATCGAATCAAATTTTTGAACTGTGTGAACCTTAAGACCTGCGTACTGAAGCACCTGCACGTCAGGCCATTTTTCCCCCTGACAAGCGGTAAAACGACGTAAGTCTTCAACCGACTTTAACTGCTCAAATTCGGGCAATAGGCTGCTTTGGATAATCATTCCCCTTAAGCCAAGACCGCCATACAAAATACTGACAGGTACCAGCCGCAGCTGTTGCTCTATCTCTGACAGAGGAGTCAGCCAGTGCACATCGATACGTTTTTTGTTCAGCATCAGTTTCCATAAGGAACCGGATTCAGGCATAGGTTCAAACACCAGATGAGCCGGGCCATACTCTGCTGCGGTTTTATTCAGGACCAGTTGAAGTAAATCAGAATAATAGGAGGTGCTGGCTTCAAGCTTAGATTGTGGCGCAGCCACATAAATTGCAGTGCTGCTATCAGCAGAAGCAGCGCAGGTAAAACCAACAAGACTTAAACAAAGCAATAAAAACCGCATCGGATAATCCCCGGTAAAACCATCCTTGAGATTATCAGTCCATCAGTTATTAACCATATTCAAATTTATCACTTTTATCAAATGGCCACAACATTACTTTTAATATAGCGTTTTTATCTTATAAGTATTTGTTATTTTACAAACACAACAACACTTTCCAGAAGCAATACAATAGCCCCTATCAGCACAATCAGCAGACCAAGCCATTGCCGGGTTGTTTTAATCAGTTGGTGCGATGTTTTTTGCGGTTCAGGTTCACTCATCAGTTCAGCACAGGACTCAGTGGAAAACTCAAACGATAGTAATTCTCATTTGCAAAATATGCAATATTTTATGCTTTGCTGTTTTTTCTATAGGTTGGTAAAAGCCGTGCAATCTGTTGTATCCCCAAAGCCAGTTGTGGTTCAGTGCTGTTAGCCAGACCTATCACCAGACCTGTACGTGTGGGTCCGCTAAAGACATAACGGCTTAAAGGTTGCACTCTGTAGCCCAGTGTTAACAGCTCAGCGGTCAGTTGCTGATCCGCCACCGGATAAGGGAACTCAAGACTGATATGTAAACCGGCATAACGGGCGTGCATGATAGCCTGGGGTAAAAACTCAGTGATAAGCTGCAGACAATACTGTTGCTTCTGTTGATACAACTGACGCATTTTGCGCAGATGCCGGCCAAAGTGGCGTTCCAGCATAAAATCTGCAGTCACCGCCTGCGGCAACAAAGCCACATCCCCATACAGCGCCTGCAATAAAGCCGCTGCTTTTGGTATCCAGAGTTTTGGCAGCACCAGGTAACCCAAACGCAAAGCAGGGAACAGAGTTTTACTGAAAGAGCCGACGTAAATTACACCCTGACCTTGTGCCAGCCCCTGCAGACTGGCGATAGGTCTGTGTTTAAACTGAAACTCGCTGTCGTAATCATCTTCAACCAATACACAGTGCTGTTGCCGTGCCCATTCCAGTAAATTCAGCCGTTCTGACAAAGGCATAATACCGCCCATAGGGTATTGATGAGCCGGAGTGACAAACAACGCTTTGCAGCCGTCCAGTTGATGGAGCTCTGAAGTTGCCAGGCCATGATCTGAACTGGCATCAATATAATGGAGCAGTGCTTCAGATAGCTGCAAGGCCTGACGTAAACGCGGATAACCCGGAGATTCCATCCCGACCTTATCCCCGGCTTTACTGGACAGTTTTGCCGCGATAAATAAAGCAGCCTGGGCACCTGGAGTGATCAGAATGCAGTCCTCGTCACAAACCACCTGACGCGACTGGCGCAAATAGTCCTTTAATGCCAAACGCAACGGCAAATATCCCATAGCATCCGCCATACCAGCCAAAGCCGCTCTGCCACTGTGACGCTGAGTCAGTTTTTGCCACAACCCAAAAGGAAAAGCTGATAAATCCGGTACTCCGGTTTGTAATAAACCCGCAGCAGGTCCGGTTTTGACAGTAATATCATAATCATACAGCTGCATTTCAGTTTGAGCTGACACTGAAGGCCCTGCGCTGGCCTGAAAAAATTGATCAGGTACAGTGGATAACACCAGGTAACCACGCCCCTGCTGGCCTTGCAGATAACCTTCTGCTACCAGTTGCTGTAACACCTGATTGACTGTATTGCGGCTTAACTTTAAGTCGTTGGCAAGTTGCCTGCCCGAAGGTAACAAGGCTTGTTTGGGCCACTGTGCAGTTAATAACTTTTCGCGCAGCGCCTGATACAACTGCTGCTGCAAAGTCCCCTGACCGGACAGGAAAAAACTTCCAAGCTCTATACGCAAACTGGATCCCTCAATTAGATAAAACTGGCACTTTTTATAGAACCAGTTTAGCGATAAAACTGCAGCAGAGACAACAGATGAGGAATCTATATGCTGAGTTATCAAGTGGAATCTGGTTTTGACTTAGAAGAAATGCTGGCTTTGTATAAAGCATCCGGTATTAACAGACCCACGGACAATAAAAGCCGGATGGCCACTATACTTGCCAGCGCTAATCTGCTGGTGACAGCACGGCAAGAGGGTAAATTGGTCGGACTGGCCCGTTGTATGACGGACAAAGCCTGGGTGGTGTATATATGTGATTTGCTGGTCGATAAAAGCCTGCAGCATCAGGGTATTGGCAAAGAATTATTGCGTCAGGTGCAGCTGATCACCGGGCCTGAAGTTCAACAGTTGTTACACAGTGCAGAAAGTGCAATGGCGTATTACCCCAAAGTGGGGTATCAGTTATGTCACAATGCTTTTGTGGTGAAAAGAGAACGTTAAGACATTATGTATTTACCTACACATTTTCAGAATGACAATGCGGTTCAGATCCGTCAGTTTTTACAGCAACATTATTTTGGTTTACTGCTGAGCAACAGCCCGGATTTGCTGTATAGCCCTTTGCCATTTTTGTTTGACTGGCAAGACAAGCAACTGACGGCCTTTTGCCATATGGCCCGCAACAATCCGCAGTTAAAGCAGATCAATGCTGAGCAAGTGCAGATCATCATTATGGGACCTCATGCTTTTGTCGCGGCCGACTGTTACGCTGAAGAGCAGGCGGTCTCCACCTGGAATTACAGCCTGGTTGAGCTCAAAGGTAGGGCTTTTACCCTGAACACTGAGCAGACGCTGGAGCTGGCGCGCCGGCAGGAAAGTTTTTCGGCCCCTGATATGCAACAATCTTCGGAGTATCAGCAAAAGCTGGTCAATGGCATCTGTGGAGTACGGATAGAGATCAGTAACTGGCTTGGCAAAATGAAACTGTCGCAAAACAAATCTGCGGCCCAACGCCAAAAAGTCGGGGATTATCTGCAAGCCACTGAGCACCCACAAAACGTCTGGCAACTGATGCAACAGCTGGGTCTGTATCAAAGCAGTTAAAGCAACCTTCCGTTTCCAAAAACGAGCTAATTTTCTTTGAAAACTCAGACGCTTAGTTTGAATTTTTCCGTTAGTATGAGACCTGGTTCTGTGGAGTTGCAGTGATGTCGGATCTGGTCAGTTGGTCCCGTATAAAAAATTTGCCTGGCCCTGCCTGGGTGCTGCTTGTGGGCAACTTTTTTGTCCGGGGCAGCTATTTTATGGTTTGGCCTTTTATCTCAGTGTTGCTCTATCAGAAGTTTCAACTCAGTGCGACTGAAATAGGCTTGTGGTTAACCAGCGCTGCCTTGCTTGCTGTTGTAGTTGGGTTCTATGCCGGTTACTTATCTGACCGTTTTGGCCGTTATCCGTTATTACTGTCTGCGGCCGCTTTAGGCACTGTGGCCTTTAGTTGTTTCGCTTTGGTGCAAAGCAAAGAAGGTTTTATCCTTTGTATTTTCTTATCCACTTTGCCACGGGCTTTATGGGATGCCCCCAGTAAAGCCTGGCTTGGCGATTCATTGCCCGATCCCAAAGATCGTGAACTGGCGTTGCAGGGGTTGTATTTTATGGTCAATGCCGGCGCTGCTATAGGGCCTTTGTTAGGTCTTTCTGCCGGTATGACTGGCAATCCGCTGACCTTTTTTATCACGGCTTTATCCTATTTTTTATTAGGACTGGCCGTATTGTTTTTCCGGCAACAACCTAAACAGCCACCACAAAGCTACAACCCAATGCGCTTTGGGCAAACCCTGTTTTTATTAAAAAAAGATCAGCTGTTTTTACTGGTGATCCTTGCCAATATTTTAGTGACTTTTATTTATGCCCACTGTGATTCCAGCCTGATCCAATACCTGACCCGGGCTGAAGTACCGGAATTAGTAGCATTGATTTCAGCCATGATTATTCTGAATTCCAGTGTCATAGTGCTGTTTCAGTTTCCGTTATTACGGCTGATGGCCAGCTGGCCTGTGGTATCCCGTATTTATGTGGGCCTGTTGTTACTGGCGGCGTCACAACTTGGTTTTGCACTGAATCCGCCACAATGGTTTTGGGGCTGGATAGGGGCTGTTTTTGTATTAAGTCTGGGAGAAGCCATTTTATTTGCCAATATGAACGTGCATTTAGACCAGCTGGCTCCGGCTGCACTAAGAGGCAGTTATTTTGGCGCCGCCAGTTTATACGCCATAGGCTATTCGTTATCGCCTGT
>CAMLSF010000066.1 GCA_946482615.1 uncultured Chromatiaceae bacterium
TCGTCCCCCATAGAGCCTACAGCTTCCTGACCGTCTTTGGCTAAGACAGACACAACCTGTTCAATTTCTTCGTAGCTGTAATTAAACAGCTTGTGGTAGACCATCATCTGATCGTCAGTAAAAACGCGTTTACCAATTAAGTCAGTCTCAAACTGCTCGTAAGGCACCAATCGTTGCACGTTGGCGGATAACCATTGACGATACGGATGGCGAACCATTAAATCCTGGTCAATTTCTTCTGAGCGCCAGATTTTTCCTGTCTGCGTATCCACAGCCAGCATTTCGCCCGGGCCAACGCGGCCTTTTTCCTGCACTTCATCAGGTGTGTAGTCCCAGATGCCAACTTCAGAAGCCAGCGTAATTAATTTGTCTTTGGTAATCACAAAGCGGGCAGGGCGCAAGCCGTTGCGGTCCAGGTTACAGGCCACATGCTGACCGTTGGTCATCACTATACCGGCAGGGCCATCCCAGGGCTCCATATGCATGGAGTTAAACTCGTAGAAGGCCTTTAAGTTATCGTCCATGACTTTGTTGCCTTGCCATGCCGGCGGGACCAGCAAACGCATAGCACGGAATAAGTCCATACCACCGGCCAGCAGCAATTCCAGCATATTGTCTAAAGAGCTGGAATCAGAGCCTGACTGGCTGACAAAAGGTGCTGCAGTGGGCAAATCCGGTAATAAAGGCGAAGCAAACTTGTATTGACGGGCACGGGCCCATTGTCTGTTGCCTGTGATGGTATTAATTTCGCCGTTATGAGCTAAAAAGCGGAATGGCTGTGCCAAAGCCCAACGTGGCATAGTGTTGGTGGAGAAACGCTGGTGGAATACACAAATAGCGGTTTCCATCCGAACGTCTGCTAAGTCCAGATAAAAACGCGGCAAATCTGCCGGCATCATCAGGCCTTTAAATACTGTCACCAGACAGGAAAAACTCGGGACATAAAAATCTGTGTCGTTGGTCAGCTGTTTTTCAATCCGGCGTCTGACCATATAAAGCCGGCGCTCTAAATCATGGTCATTCCAGCCAGGCTGAGCGCTGACAAAAGCCTGTTTTATTTGTGGCATAGAAGATAGCGCTAAATCACCCAGCACGCATGTGTCTGTTGGCATATCACGCCAGCCGACCAGAGTCAGAGTCTCACGGGTAATTTCCTGTTCAATGATAGCGCGCGCCAGTTCGGCTTTGACCGGATCCTGACTTAAGAAGAAGATGCCCACCCCATACTTTTTGCCTAAAACCCAGCCTTTCTCCTCTGCAATAGCACGGAAAAAACTATCGGGTTTTTGCATTAACAGGCCACAACCATCACCTGTTTTCCCATCCGCTGAAATTCCACCTCTGTGCTGCATACGGTCTAAACCGCTAATCGCAGTGCGCACAATACGGTGGCTGGCGACGCCTTCTAAATGAGCGATCAGACCAAAGCCACAGTTCTCTCTTGCCTGACTGTGGTGATACAACGCCATGACTCTTCCTCCAACCTGTCCTGTAAAATAAATATACCCTGAGCCTCTGAAACTGCTGCTTTGTAAACCTGCTGCGGTCACTTCAAGGACAGAGTAAGACTATGTTCCTGAAGTTCCATCAGTTGTTGCAGTGCTGCAATATCATCTGCGCATGGGTAAAAATGTTAAATTTATGAATTATTATTCTTTTATTTGGCGTTTTTATCCCTGAAAGAAAACAACAGCTCTTGTTTCAGTCAGTTAGGTGGTCCGCATAGTTGTTTTTATGGCGTTTAGACGTCTATCCATAAATAGACAATTAGATATACCCAGATCGGATGGAAATTGCAAGACCAGTCTGGCGCATTTAACTGACTATTTTGCCGAAGCCTGTGATAAGGCGGTTTTGTAATAAAATTACATAAACAGGGCTTTTTTGCTGGATTTTGCGGAAGGGAGTGAAAAAAAAGGCCGCAGAAGCAGCCTTTTTTTGTAATTTAAACGATATTTTTATGCGGAACTTATGCGTGATAACCGTTTGAAACACCTTTGACTGTCACAGCTACAGCATCATGTGCGTGCAGAGACTCATAGTGGTTGACCCGCAGCCAGAAATCATCAAATTCAGATAACTGGTTCAGCGCATGTTTTAAACGACGGGCTGCATCCTCACAGAACATCAGGTTCTGACCGTTTAAGCGGGCAAACTCCTGCTCGTCAGCACGTTTAACTGCAGCCTGTACCGGAGTTTGCAGCGCATCTTCAATAGCGTCTATTAGCGCAATCACAGGGAAGTCTGTAACTTTATGGTTCAGCTGTACTTTTATTTCAGCCACAGAACGTTGGCTGTGTGGCGTCGCCACTATACCCTGAGTAGTGCCTAACCAGTCTTTGACTTGTTCTGCATTGACCTGAGTGTGACCGGCAAACTTAGCGACAAAAGCGTCCTGAATAAGTTGACGTGCTAACGCGGCTGAACAAGGACAAGTGGAAGAATAAGGCACATCTACCTTCATCTCTACACCTAACCTGCCATCTTTTAACTGGCCTGTGATAGTCACAGGGTAAGCCTTCCAGCCTTGTTTTTCAGTGATCAGCGCTTTGCGGCGCAAATGCAGTTCAAAGTCAAACTTCACAAAAGCATGGGTACTTAAGTCTTCATGGCTGCTGATAAAACCGTGCAGCAGTTCACTTAAAGTCGCAAAACTTAAGCTGGATTCAATCGACAGCTGATCCAATAACAGATAAAGCCTGGACATATGAATGCCTTTGGCTTTTGGATCTTTTAAGTTTACGAAAGCTTCAACTTTGGCGCTGACCTGACGTGGTGCTTCTCCTGCCACACTAAACATCAGTGGCAGTTCAATATTGCTCATGCCAACCCATTCCAGCACGCCTTCAGTGGTGGCGGATGAATGGTTAGCTATATCTGGCATAGTGGTCGGCATGCATACTCCAATGTCGTCAAATGCTGGGATCATGTTCAGCATGACCCCGCTAAAAATTTGGCGCACTTTATACCATATTTTGCCGTCAGGGCCGGTATAAAATCTGTGCAATATAAGCTGATTTTTTTCGAACAGCTTAAACGAAAAAAGCGAATACCCGACTAAATTTGTCGGATATTCGCTTAATTGGGATGGCAAAACAGAAATTCAACTCTTCACAACAGTTATAGCCAAAGTAATAGGGGGCTCAGGGTAAAGACAACAGCCCCAGGCTCTGGCCGCATAACTTAGCTGCGAGACTCTGAACTGAGTACGCAGCCAACAAAGTTGCAGTTTTAAACACCAGGCGGATATCAGCGCTCAAAAGTTCCTTTCACTACAGCCTGGCCGTTTTTAACTAATTGACGGCCTTTGGCAAACACATCACGGATAGTTAAATCTGTTTTATGTAAAACGACTAAGTCCGCATCCAGACCTGCTGCAATGCGGCCTTTTTGTTTTAGTCCCAATACAGCGGCCGGGGCTTTAGTGATAGCGGTAATAGCGTCAGATAAAGGCACCTGATACTCAAGCACAGCCTGTCGGGCGACCTGATACAAGCTTTGCACTTTGCCTACTTCTAAACCAACTAACTCGGCGTCTGCGTTATAGATGGGTAAACTGGCGTTGCCGTCTGAGCTTAAAGTTAAGTTCATCGCTGGTATTCCGGCTTGCAAGGCTCTGGCTAAAGCTTCAGCTGCCAGCACTTCTCCATGCAACACATCATAAGATGTTGTGCTGCTGGTAAAATCTATAACGCCTCCGGCTTTTGCAAACTCAATACCGGCCTGAAACAGTGCTTCATTGCGGTTAATATGAGTAGGGTAGAACTGGGATAATTTCAGCTCTGTGCCCGCAACTGCTTGCCAAAGCGGCTGCAACAAGGTCTCACCGCTGCCGACATGGACACTGACCACACCAGCTTTTCCTGACAAAATCCCGCCCACTTTAGCCGCAGCAGCCACTTTACGTATTTCATCAATAGTTGGCTGAGAAGAGCGGAAATCGCTGATGGCTATTTCACCAACCCCTATAAACTTGTCGATAAGGATCAGATCATCAGTGACAGAACCCATTAAAGTCCGGCATGGAATTTCGTAAGAGCCTGTATGGCAATAAGTTGTGATGCCTTCGGTATCCAGAGCATGGGCTTTGGCCAAAAGGTTCGTTAAGGTTCTGGTGGTGGCATCAGTACCAAGCACACCTATAGCTGTAGTGACTCCGCCTAAAGTTGCATCTGTTAATTGCATTTCAGGCGTTCTGCTGGCAAAACCACCTTCGCCACCACCGCCAATAAAATGTACTAATGAATCAACAAAACCCGGTACTAAATAGCAGTTGCTGGCGTCTATGACCTCAACAGGTAAGTTTGAATTGCCAATGTTTAAATCCACACCCAAAGCTGCGATTTGTTGGCCTGCAACCAGAAGATCCATAACTCCTGTATCTTGCGGGCTTAGAATATGGGCATTTTTAAATAGTTTGATGCTGCTCATCGATAGTCCTTTGTTATTCTTATTGGTAGCCAATGGCAACTGCCACTAATACAGCCAGACTCGCTAAAGCAAAAAGCCAAAGCTGCAAACGCCAGGCAAACTTTGCCCATAACATCCAGTCCACCCTCACCACACCTAAACAACCAATAAGGGAGGCCGAGGTGGGTACTATGCAGTTGGTTAAACCATCACCCAATTGAAAAGCTAATACTGCGATTTGGCGGGACACGCCAACCAAATCAGACAAAGGTGCCACCAAAGGCATAGTTAAAGCGGCCTGGCCTGAACCTGAAGTGACAAAAAAGTTAAACACCGACTGGAAAATCAACATAAACCAGGCTGAAACATAAGCGGAAAAACCATCAAAACTGCTGCCGGCATAATAAAGCACAGTATTGAGTACCGAAGGTTCTGTGGCTTTGTCACCACCTAACAACAGCACTATGCCTTTGGCCATACCTACTATCATGGCGGCAGGTAATAACTCGGCAGCACCTTGTTTAAAGGCATCCGCAGATTCATTGACAGTCAGACGTTTACCAGCAATAGCCAGAATAGCTGTGGCTATACCCAAAGCAAAAAACTGAGTGGCAATTTCCGGTATATAGTAGCCGCGGGCTACCACACCCCAAATCACCCAAATAATACCTGCGACAAAAAGTAATAAGATGGCAGCATCCAGCTTGCCAAAAGAACTGCTTTGCTGTTCCTGCTGCTGAGCTCTGAGTTTTTGATCTGAAGCAAAACTGACGGAAAGCTCCGGGTTCTTTTTAATTTTGGCGGCATAACGCATGGTGAAAATAATGCCAAATAAAGTAAACAGCAGCCAAAGCACTATACGGTAGTCTGCACCTGACATCAGAGGTAAACCGGCAATACCCTGAGCTATAGCGACACTAAAAGGGTTCATCCAGGAGGTTGCAAAACCAATTTGGGTGGCAATGTAAGTCACCAGCACAGTAGTGATAGCGTCGTAGCCTAAAGCCAACATCAAAGGCAGTAACACTATACAAAAGGCGATGGCTTCTTCGCCCATGCCAAAAACAGCACCACCTAAAGAAAACAGCAGAAACATTAGCGGGATAAATAAAAAGTCTATGTCTTTGGTTTTGGCTATTAAGGCCAGAATACCGTTGTTGACAGCACCTGTTTTCATAATGATGCCAAAAGCACCACCGGTCAGCAGAATAAAGGCGATAACACCAATAGCGGCGCCCATTTTGTCGCCTGACACCATACCTTCAAAGGCATAGTTTAAAAAGCCAACCTGACCGCCTTCACCAAACAAAGGCACAGCTTTGTTTTGTTCGGCCGCAAACTGAAAGCTGGAGGGATCAATACGGGCTTTTACTGTTTCACCAGCGGCATTGACAGTTTCCGGCAGCATCTGAAAAGAACCGGCAGGAATAAGGTGTGATGCAATAGCTGCAGCTATCATCACAAAAAAGAGTATGACAAAAGCATCCGGCATGCTGACCGGTTTTTTATTGGTAACTTGCATGAAAATTTACCTGTTGAGTTGATATAACAGCGCCGTCTTTGACCATACTGTAGTTAAAAAAGACGGCATAAATAACCAGGACCAGCAGTGAACTGGTGGTTTGGCTACTCGTTAAACCACTCCGAAAGGTAGTAAGGCGAGTAGTAATATGTAGTCAGCGATAAAGCTTTTTTCAGCATATTACAACGAAGATGAAATATTTTAAGGTGTCTAGAATTAACCAGTTATCCGACAGCTGTCAATCAAAGTTGTATGCTGTGGCGCCTTGATGCTCAAAAATTGTTCTTGTTCCGTAGTTTTCCCTAACTCTGTTACGAAAATTTACAGGACAAGTCTCAAGTTAATCTGGCAGACTTAATGCCTTCAGTTTACTGTTTTTGCGGGCAGTTTCTTTAGCAGGCATTTAATGCAACAAAACGTTCATCCTTTAGTCAGACGTCTGGCCGGGTTTTTAAAACAATGGGGCTGGTTACAGTGTTTTTGCCTGTGCTTTATCTTATTACAGGCTTTAACAGGAGTTATTACCGGCTTATACAGCTTGCTGCTGCACGATATGGTGCTTTGGTCCATGGTCTTGGGCGCTTTATTATTTTCTGCTTCCATGACGCCGTTTTTTTTACTTTGCAGCTTTTATTTGATCCGCCACCTGGATGAAGCTTTGTTTTATTTGCAGGATTCGATACGGCAGGAAAAACTGCTGAATCAGAATATGCAGGAAACTATCCGCCAGTTGAACTTTGAAATTGAAGAGCGGAAAAAAGCTTTTCAGGCCAAGCGCCGGGCTGTGGATGAATTGCGTCGTGAAATTACGGAGCGGCGTAAAACCCAGCAGGAACTGGAAGAACAAAGTTTATTAATCCGCTCTATAGTCGACAGCTCTCCCGACTTATTCTACTACCGTGACGAAACCGGCCGTTTTGTCAGCTGCAATAAGATGTTTGAAGTCATAATGGGCAAGTCTGCGAAAGAGCTGATAGGGCATTATCCGGCTGAGCTTTATGATGCTGAATCTACGCCTATTGCTATTCTGACCGATCAGGAAATCTCTGCCAGCAGAGTTGAGCTGACCCTGGATGTGGATTATCAGACTCCGGATGGCCGTATGTTATGGTTTGAAATGCGCAAGGTGCCCTTTTTTGATAAACAAGGCCGTTACATTGGTTTGTTGGGGTTCGGCCGCGACATTACTTCACGTAAGCTGGCAGAGCAGGCACTGGAAAAAGCTTATCAGGATAAAGGTAAGTTTATTGCCACTTTAAGTCATGAACTGCGCACCCCGTTAAACGGCATAGTAGGCTTAACCCGCCGTTTGCTGGAAAGCCCTTTATCGACCGAGCAACGCAGCTGGAGTAATACCATTTTCAGCAGCGCAGAAACCTTAGGTAATATTTTTAACGATATTATCGACTTAGATAAAATAGACCGCCAGGATTTGGATATTGTCTATCAGTCGGTACAACTCTGCGATTTTGTGCACGATATCTGCAATTTTGCCCACCTCATCTGTCAGCAAAAAGGTTTGAGCTTTATTGAGCCTGAAGCTGTGCCAAACCAGCTTTATGTCCGGCTGGACCCGACCCGGGTGCGGCAGGTGTTATGGAACTTAATTAATAATGCGGTGAAATTCACAGCCCGCGGTTCAGTAAAACTTAGCGTTTCATTAAGTACTGAAAACCCGGCAGAGCTTTGTTTTAGCGTCACTGATACTGGTATAGGTATAGTTGAGTCCGAGCAGCAACGTATTTTTGATATGTATTATAAATCCAGTGATGGCAGGCGTTTAAGCATAGTGGGTTCTGGTATAGGTTTATCTGTATCCAGAGCTTTAGTGGAAGCTATGTCCGGTCAGATTAAGCTTGAAAGTGCAGTAGGCAAGGGCAGTACTTTTAGTATCTCTTTACCAGCGGAGCTGACTGCTGCTCCTGTTGCAGTGCCACAGGCTCAATATCCTGCTTTAACTGTTTTGTTAGTTGAAGACGTTCCCCTCAACGCTGAAATTGCAACTAACCTGCTGGAACAAAGAGGCCATCAGGTGATTCTGGCCGAAACAGGCGAAGATGCTTTGGCTTTGCTGGAAACTGAAGATGATATAGATCTGGTGCTTTTGGATATGCAATTACCTGATATGTCCGGTGATCAGGTGGCACGTTTTATCCGCGCTGAAACTTCTTTAGCAAGATTACCTATAGTGGTGTTAAGCGCCAATGTGCGCAAAGCCGAGCAACAATTACAGGATGTGCGGGTGGATGGTGCTTTGGCAAAACCTATTAATACCAATAAGCTGGATCAAATTTTACATCAGCTGTTTGGTGCTCCTGAACCCAAAGAAATCAGCATCGGTAAAGCCCATGATCAGCAAATTCTGGATCAGCAGACACTGGATGACTATCTGCAGTCTTTGGGGAAAACCACCATGTTACGCAGCGTGCAGTTATTTGTGCAATTGCTGCCGGGTTACATCAATAAGATGATGGAAACAGCAGTGCAGCAGGACGTTAATGAATTTCAGGAGGCGGCACACAAACTTAAGGGGGCAGCAGCTTCTGTTGGCTTATTGTGGGTGCAACATCAGGCAAAATTAATGGAACAGACAACTGAACTACAGGGTATGGAAAAGCAGTTAATCAATTTCCATATAACAATAGAGCGGCACCTGGCTGCTTTACAGGAGTATATCGAACAGTCTGTTTAACCCGTCTGATCCCGGATTGAACCTGGGACGGGCGGGTACAATACCCGCCCTTTGGATTACTTTTCCAGCTTGCCTACAAAGCGGTAACCTTCACCGTGGATGGTGCTGATCAGCTCCGGGCTTTCTACGTCAGTTTCAAAATGTTTACGGATACGGCGGATAGTGACATCTACGGTTCTGTCATTTGCTCTGAGTTCGCGGCCTGTCATGTGGCGGATCAGTTGTTCACGGGTAAAAATCTTGCCTGGGCTGTCCAGCATTAAACGTAGAGCACGGTATTCACCTTTAGGTAAACGGCGTGATACACCTTCAGGAGAGGTCAGGTTGCGGCTGTTTTCATCCAATACCCAACCATTAAATTTCACCACACTTTTATGTTCTTCAACTACAGGTTGAGATACAGTGCGGTTTAACAGATTGCGGGCACGAATAGTCAGTTCACGTGGGTTAAAAGGTTTGGTCAGGTAATCGTCAGCGCCAATTTCCAGACCTAAAATGCGATCGACTTCACTGTCACGTCCGGTCAGAAAAATCAGACCCACGTTTTCTTTCTGGCGTAATTCACGGGCAAGGATCAGACCGTTTTTACCAGGCAGATTGATATCCATAACAATCAGATTGACTTTGTGTTCAGCCAGTTTCTGGTTCATTTCTTCGCCATTCACTGCTTCAACCACATCATAGCCTTCGCCTTCGAACAGGCTGACCAGATTCAGTCGTGTTACTTCTTCATCTTCAACAATCAGAATAACAGGGGTCTGCATTATGCTTAAACCTTATGTGAACGTAATTAAGTATTTGATTTATATATTCTTAGAATGAGAATGACCCGTGGTCAATGTCTGCTCAATTATATAGAGGGCAGATTTTGTTAACAAGTGCATTTGTTAACAATTAGATTGCTCTAATTCAAGTTATTGAAAAATATACCTTTGTTAAGTTCTTTCTGTTATTTAGGGATCACGGGGAAATCGATTTGAATGTCAATGCCGTGATCTAACGAACTTTCCAGCTGTATTTTGCCGTTTAAAGCTTGTGTCACTAAGTTATAAACTAAATGCATACCCAGACCACTTCCGCCTTCACCTCTTTTAGTGGTGACAAAAGGATCAAAAATACGTTTTTTAATATTTTCAGGCACGCCGGCACCGTTGTCTTTGTAGTGCAGGTAACAGCGACTGCTGGCCAGCGTCACACTGATGGTGATAGTACCTTGTTCTTTATGCTCAAAAGCGTGAATAAGGCTGTTCATTATCAGGTTGATTAAAATCTGACTGATAGGACCGGGTTTACTTTCCAGCTCAAGATTCTCGTCGCAATTGAGTATCACCTGATGTTGAGTTTTTTTCAGGTTAGGCCGCAGTGACAACAGCACTTCATTCAGCAACTGGTACATATTAAAGTACCTTCTGTTGTCGTTGGACTGATCCACTGCAACTTGTTTAAAACTGCGGATCAGATTGGCTGCCCGCTCCAGATTGCGGTAAATAATGCCCAGGTTTTCGGCACTGTCGCTTAGAAACTTCGCCAACTGACTTGAAGTTAACTTCTTATCATCAAAAGCTTTTTGTATTTCTGCCAGCTTATCCTGCATTAAAGTTGATGCAGTTACACCAAGGCCTATAGGGGTGTTGACCTCATGGGCAACCCCGGCCACCATCTGGCCTAAACTGGCCATTTTTTCAGTCTCCACAATTTGATTCTGATACTGGTGCAGGGTTGATAAAGTATTGAGTAAATCCTGATTAGAGGTTTTCAGCGCCTGTGTTCTGTCGTTGATTTTTTGTTCTAAGTCCTGGTTTAACTGACGTATTTCACTTTCTGCACTGCGCAGTTTAGTGATTTGTTGTTCAGTTCTGTCCAGCATAGTGTTGATGGCCCGGCCTAAATTGTGGAACTCAGTGATTTCCATAGCTGGTACACGAATTTGATAATCTTTTTCTTTTGATACTTTTTGTACCAGTGTCAGCAGGCTGTAGAGTGGCTGAGTAAAACGTCGTTGTAATCTGTTGGCGATAATAAAAGCACCTATTAAAGAGCAAAGTGCAATCAAAATGTCGTACAGCACTCTGTTTTGTACATAACGGCTCAGCTCTTCAAGACTGGCTCGTATATAGACATAACCTATTAATTTACCATCAGATTCTATCTTCTGCGTCAGTTCCATTACGCCATCACCTATAGTGGCATTCTGATACTGCTCTACTTTATTAAACTGGGTAGGATAGGGACCAACATCTCTTCTGTTGTAACTGGCAAAAAAACTCAGCTCACCGTTTTCCTGCAATTTATAAATATGAATGTTATGCAAACGGGATTCTGCCGCAAAAGAAGCAAGACGTCTGTCTTCTACTTCTGAGTCATCTATTTCGATAGAACCTACAGCGTTAAAAGCAATAATGGCGGCATAAGAGTGTAGTTGTTCGGACAGGTTTTTCTTTTCAGCTTTGATATCCTGCAATGTGGCAATGGTCAGGGATACACAGAGGGTAATACTGCAAATCAGCATTACGACCCAGATCAGTGCGCCTTTGATTGAACTCGCTTTTAACGCTGGACCCATCAATACTTCCGCCATCCGTCAATCTGTTATCGAAGCTATAATATTGAAGTTACACGCATTTGCAAACTTTCACCAGTGAGCCCACTGACAAAAAAATAAAACAGGTTTATAGTTGTTGGCACTTGTGGCGATGAGGAAAAACCATGGACTTATGGGATAACTACAAAACGAGTGTTTTTTTGTGCCATCAACCTCTTGGGGACCAAATTAACTTTGCAATTATCAGTGCCCAAAACCCTTGTGGTCATGTTCAAACCCCCTCCAGAAACTTATTACTCGATACTCATTTTGCGAATACCCTCGACAACATGAATGTGCCTTATCGTGAAATTGTGGGTTGTTCACCGGATCTAAGGTTTCAGGAAAAAAGCTGGGCTGTGCTTTGTGATAAGCCTAAAGCGATAAAACTGGCCATTATGTTTGAACAAAACGCGATTTATTGGGTAGAGCAGGGCAAGTTGTTTTTAGTGCCTGCGCTATTGCAGCAAGATGAAGAGTATTTGGGAGAGTTCCATCCACGCCAGATTGTGCTGAGTTAGTCTTTTAGTACCTGCAATATAGGCTCAATTTTTTGACCTAAAGCATATTCCAGCTTCAGGCGTTTCAGCTTTTGTTTATGGGCTTGATCTTCGTCTGAAGGCACAACTAAAAATTCTTTAAAATCAGCCACGCAGATACACAACATGGCGGGTTTTGCCATGTTTTCCAGTTGACCTAAACGGTAGATCTGATGAGGACAAGCCTGGGTTCTTTCCGGCGACTGAATACAGTCAGCTACAGCTGAAAAGCTGAAAGTTAATCCAGCCAGAACAAGCAAAACCCGTCTCATCAGCAGATCCTTTTATTTGTGACTTTTTTTACAATAATAAACCACAAAACCATCACGACGACCAAGCTCTTTTACCTGACCAAAAATCTCTGTCAGTTGAGCCAGATAAGGCAAATGTGCGTTAGCTACTAAAGTTAAAGTACCGCCTGGTTTTAATTCATTAAAAGCATCACGGAAAAATTGCTCACTGATATGGTAGTCCGTTTTTAAACCCGTATGAAAAGGCGGGTTACTGACAATATGATCATAAGCAGCGCTGCGTGAAGGAATTCCATCCGCAGTTATGGTTTCTCCAGGCAGCTTATTAGCTTTTAAAGTGGCGGCTGTAGAGCTGACAGCTAAAGTGCTGACGTCCGAAGCTGTCAGTTTAATTTCCGGGTGTTTTTTCACTAAAAAAGCCCCGATAAAACCTGCACCACAAGCAAAATCCAGTACTTTACCCTGCTGAATATGCTCTACATGCTCAAGCAATAAGTTAGTGCCTAAGTCTAATTTACCGTGATTAAACACACCCGGCAGGGAGCACAGTTTTAAACTGATCCCGGATTTTTCGATACTAAACTGATGAAACTCAGTAGCTTTTAACTCGCTTTGCAACAAACCATCCAGCTCAAACCATAAGCAGTGTTTGGCATTGTCATGTTTAAAGGCTTTTAGCCCCAGCTTTTCGGCCTGATTTCCCAGGCTTTTAATGCCACCTTTGTTATCACCCACCAGATAAACCTGGGTTTTGTCGTTCAGTACAGTTTTAACCTGAGCTAAAGAGCTTTGCAGCTGGTCTTTACTTTTAGGGTAAAACAACACCACTTGATCTACTGTCAGATCTGTTGGCAAAGCATCACCCAAATAACATGGGCTTTTGCTTTGCTGCTGCCAGTTATTGGCAACAGCGATGTTAGAGGTTAAACAAAACAGCTCCAGCTCAGGCGCTTTTTGTTTTAATTCAGCCGCAAGGCGGTCGGCCATAGGTTCTACCAGCAGCACTTTGCCTGATAAAAAATCAATGTTACGCAGCAGCAGCTGACTGGTATTGTCCAGCATTTTAGCTTTCCTTCCTGAACATTAAATCCCAAACGCCATGGCCTAAATTAACACCACGGTTTTCGAATTTAGTTAAAGGTCTATGTTCAGGGCGCGGCACGTAGTCATTGGTTTCGGACAAGTTGCTGTAACCTTCTGCTGCTGTCATTACTTCCAGCATATGTTCAGCATAGTTTTCCCAGTCGGTTGCCATATGAAATACACCACCTACTTTGAGCTTACGGCGTAATAACTGAGCAAACTCAGCCTGAACTATACGTCTTTTATGGTGACGTTTTTTATGCCATGGATCCGGGAAAAACAGCTGCACTGTACTTAAACTGTTATCTGCAATGGAGTCGTTTAAAATTTCTATTGCATCGTGTTCAAACAGCCGCAGGTTTTTTACACCTTCAGTTTCGGCCTCACCTAAACAAGCACCTACACCTGGTTTATGTACTTCGATACCAATAAAATCTTTGTCCGGCGCAGCTTTAGCCATTTGCACCAGAGATTTGCCCATACCAAAACCAATTTCCAGCACTAAGTCGGCTTCACGGCCAAACACTGCTTTCATATCGTAAGGCGTAGCCTGATATTCAAGGCCCATAGTGGGCCAGAACAAATCTAAACTGCGCTGCTGGCCTTTGGTCAGACGACCTTCCCTTAAAACAAAGCTACGAATACGACGCAGGTATTTGTTTTCCTGAAGCTCTTCGTTTTGTGGCTCTGTGTTTGGTTGTTCCGGGTGGGTCATCTTGGTCTCCGTCAATGTGATGCAGCTGGTTTTTTTCAGCGCTGCGAATGCGGCGCGTATTATCCTTGTTCTGCTGCTAATGCTCAACCGCTAATCTTGATTCAACAAAAATGTGAAAAAATGCTAGGCTAAGCGCCGTTTTGAACACTTAACCTTGAGTATTTAACGCTGTGCTGACTTCTGAGTATTTAACCTGCCCTGAATTATTTGCCGATACAGTAGTCGACTGGCAAAAAACTGATGGCCGTAATACCCTGCCATGGCAACAAGACCCCAGCCCTTACAGAGTGATGGTCAGTGAGCTGATGTTACAGCAAACTCAGGTGACTACGGTGATCCCCTATTTTCAGCGCTGGATGCAAAAGTTGCCTGATATCCATGCCTTAGCCGCAGCCGATACCGATACTGTAATGGCCTTATGGCAGGGCTTGGGTTACTACGCCAGAGCCCGGAATTTGCATAAAGCCGCCAAATACATAGTGTTTGATTTGGGCGAGTTTCCTTTTGAATTAAATGAGCTGTTAACTATTCCCGGCATTGGTCGTTATACGGCAGGAGCTATCCGCTCTTTTGCCTACGATGCTTATGGTCCCATAGTGGATGGTAATGTCCGGCGTTTATTCTGCCGTTTGTTTGGTATTGAAGGGGTACCAACCAGCTCTGCTGTAGATAAAAAACTCTGGGCTTTGGCCGATTTATTAACACCAAAACAAAACAACAGACGTTTTGCTCAGGCCTTGCTGGATTTAGGCGCTACAGTTTGTAAACCTAAACAGGCTGATTGTGTTAATTGCCCACTGCAAACTCAGTGTATGGCTTTTAATACAGGCCGGGTCGCAGAACTGCCAACAGCTAAACCTAAAAAAATAACGCCAACTAAAGCAGGGCATTTTTTGTGGATAGAGCAGGGTGATAAGTTGTTGCTGCAAAAAAGACCTGACTCCGGTATTTGGGCAGACCTGTGGTCATTGCCCCAGGTTGATGAAAGTGAAAAACTATTGCAGCACGCCAGGCTACAGGGGCAGTTTCAGCATGTATTTTCACATTACAAATTAGAGGCTTCTGTCTGGCATCCGGCATCTGGTGTGGCGGAACCTGCCGGCAGCAGTTGGTATAACAAAGCAGAAGTGATGGAGATTGGGCTACCAGCTCCTATTCGCAGCTGGATTGAAAAAAACTGGCTGAATAAAAACTAACAGCCCTTGTTGAAGTCGTTTACAATATCGGCCTTTTTAGAAGCTAAGCATTGAGGTGAAGCATGTCCCGTCAGGTATTTTGTGTGTATTTGCAAAAAGAAGCAGCAGGTTTAGATTTTCAGCTGTACCCTGGTGAGCTTGGCAAAAAAATCTTCGATAACATCAGCAAAGAAGCCTGGGCCTTGTGGCAAGCCAAACAAATTATGCTGATTAACGAAAAAAAGCTGAATATGATGAATCTGGAACACCGCAAATTGCTGGAAGAACAGATGCAATTGTTTTTATTTGAAGGCAAAGAAGTTCAGATCGAAGGTTACGTACCTAAAGCCAATTAAATCTTCCGGATAGAGTGAACTGCTTCTGGTGCAGTTCACTGCCTTTCTTTATAATTCGCATTAGAAAAATTAATTCAATATCAGTCCTTTCTGAGGTTGCAGACTATGGCTCGGCGCTTACCCCCACTTAATGCGTTAAAGGCTTTTGAAACTGCGGCCCGCCATCTTAGTTTTACTAAAGCGGCTGAAGAGATGTTTGTGACTCAGGCGGCTATTAGTCACCAAATAAAAGCACTGGAAGATCATCTGGGTTTAAAGCTGTTTATGCGGAAAAACCGCTCTTTGCTGTTAACTGAAGAAGGACAGAGTTATTTTTTAGATATTAAAGAAATTTTTCTGCAGCTGCATGAAGCTACTGAAAAGTTATTAGCCCGGGGGGCAAAAGGCTCTTTAACCGTCAGTTTGCAGCCAAGTTTTGCTATTCAGTGGTTGGTACCTCGTTTAAGTTTATTCAGTGAAGAGCATTCAGATATAGACGTGCGGATCAAAGCGGTCGACTCAGATGAAGGCTCGTTAACAGATGATGTAGACGTGGCTATTTATTATGGCCGCGGCAACTGGCGTAACTTACATGCTGACAAGCTGCATACTGAATATTTACTGCCGGTTTGTTCGCCTTTGTTATTAAACGGCAGCAAGCCATTAAAAGATGTAGCTGACTTACGTCACCATACCTTGTTGCATGACGGTTCGCGTCAGGCCTGGAAAGATTGGTTTGTCGGACAAGGATTTAAAAACTTTAACGTCAATCAGGGACCGATTTTTTCACACACAGCTATGGTATTGCAGGCTGCCATTCATGGCCAGGGGGTTGCGCTTGCGCATAACGTTATGGCCAGACCCGATATAAACTCAGGCCGCTTAATAGTGCCTTTTCACCATGTATTGCTGAGTAAAGACTCGCATTATCTGGTCTGTCGTGAAAACCAGACTGAGCTTGGCAAAATTGTCGCGTTCAGGCAGTGGATGGCGAAACAGGTCGAGCTGGATCAGCAGGATTTTGCCGAGCAGCATTTTAATAATGCGACACCGGATTAACTGATGCCAGAGCAGTTAGCCCCAAGCCTTCCTGGTAAAGCTGAAAAGCCTGTTGCCAGACTGCTGCTCTGTCATGGAGCAGGAGCTTCAGTGCGGTCAGATTTTTGTCTGCAGTTGGCCGCAGAACTTGCTATTCATGGGATTGAAGTCTGGGGTTTTAACTTTGCCTATATGCAAAAGACTTTGGCTGGCAGCAGGCAGTTACCTCCTAAGATGCCGCTGTTAGTGGCTGAACTTGTTGAACAAATAAACCAAATGGCCACGGATCTGCCTTTGTTTATTGCAGGTAAGTCTATGGGCGGCCGGGTAGCTACTCTGCTTGCAGCATCAGAGCTGCTGCCTGCGCAAGTAAAGGGCGTGATAGCTTTTGGTTATCCTTTTCATCCGCCAAAAAAGGATAGTTGGCGAACAGAGCATTTTGCCGAATTAAAAAGGCCTGTTTTAGTGTTGCAAGGAGAGCGTGATCCTTTTGGTAGTACTGAAGAGTTGGCTGGTAAAAGCTGGCCTTTCATAGAGATTAAGTGGCTGCAAAGCGGTGATCATGATTTTATGGCGCTGAAAAAATCAGGCTTAAGCCAACAACAGCTTATCAAACAAGCCGCTTTGATAAGCCGGAGTTTTATTGATGCACCTATTCTGGAGAATTAACGCAAGTCTGGCTGCCTTTTATGGCGCTGTAACTGTAGGTTCAGCCGCTGCTTTAATGCATTTATGGCGTGGCACTATAGCGACAGAGCAACTGGCAGTGCTTTTGAGCGCAGGTTTTATTTTAGCTTTTCATGCTTTGGCTTTATTAGCCTTATCGGCTTTTGACAAGCTGCAACAACAAAGCCCATGGTTAAGCCGCATCTGCGCTTGCGCTATGCAAATAGGGCTTTGGTTCTTTGTTTATACTCTGGTAGCTGGTGTATTTAAGCTGCCTTTACATTTTTCAGCTCTGGCACCGTTAGGCGGCCAGTTGCTAATTTTAAGCTGGCTGGCTCTGGCCATCAGCCCTTGGATCAGGAAATAAGATGAAAAATTGGCAGGATAGACAATTTTCACAGCCGCAGGCTGCCCATCAGGGTGCTGCACATGGAGGTGCGGTATGAAAAATTGGCAGGATAGACAATTTTCACAGCCGCAGGCTGCCCATCAGGGTGCTGCACATGGAGGTGCGGTATGAAGCAACTTTTGCTGTATTGCCGTTCAGGTTTTGAAAAAGAATGTGCCGGCGAAATTCAGGATAAAGCTGGACAGCAAGGAGTGTTTGGTTTTTGCAAACTGAGCAAAGACGCAGCTTTTGTCATTTTTGAAGCCTATGACAGCGAAGCCTTAGCAGCGTTTTACCGTGACTATGAGTTCACTAATTTAATTTTTGCCCGCCAATGGTTTTTGCTGGTAGATGATTTACTGCAATTAGATCCGGCTGACCGTATTACGACAGTAGTTGAGTCTGCATTAGCAGCTGAGTTATCAGCTTTTGGTGAGATCAGAGTGGAATACCCTGAAACTAACGACGGCAAAACTTTATCAACTTTGGCCCGTAAGCTGACAGTGCCGCTGCGTCAATCGTTGCGCAAAGCAGGCGTTTTGCTGCAGAAAGAAAACTCCCGTGCCGCTGTGCTGCATTTATTTATGCTAAGTGGCAGCAGTGCTTATTTAGGGATTTCTTACCCTGAAAATAACAGCCCGCTGGAAAACGGCATTATGCGGCTGAAGTTTCCAGCCGATGCACCAAGCCGCAGTACCTTAAAACTGGAAGAGGCTTTTATCCAGTTTATTCCGAAGGACGAGTGGGACAGCCGCTTAACTTCAGGTATGAGGGCTGTGGATTTAGGCGCTTGCCCTGGAGGCTGGACTTATCAGTTGGTTAAACGCAGCATGATGGTGACAGCTATAGACAACGGCATGATGGCGCAATCTTTAATGGATACGGGCCAGGTCAAACACTTTCAGGTGGATGGTTTTAAATTCAGCCCGGATAAGAAGAACGTATACTGGCTGGTGTGTGACATGATTGAAAAACCTCAGCGTGTAGGACAGTTGGTCTGCGACTGGCTGATCAATGAATGGTGTCAGGAAAGTATTTTTAACCTGAAACTGCCGATGAAAAAGCGCTACGAAACTGTGGTTGAAGTGCTGGAGATGATGCAGCAAAAGCTTGACGAAGCAGG
>CAMLSF010000067.1 GCA_946482615.1 uncultured Chromatiaceae bacterium
CAGTGGATTTTTACCAGTGAAAAACTTCAGACTAAGGCCTATACCTCTGCTCCGAAAGCTGTGGTCTTGTCCGCTGGCATAGCGCAGGTCTATGCAGAGACAACGCAATTAAGCCGGGCTGAAAAAGATATTGACCTGCTTTATGTGGGGGCATTGGATAAAAACAAAGGCATGGACAGATTAATAGCACTGTTGCCGGAACTAAAAGATAAAAAAATATGTGTAATAGGCGCAGGCCCTTATCTGGCGCAGTTTGAACAACTCAGTAAAGACTATCCGAATTTACAGTTGGAAAAAGGGCAAAAAGCCGGGCAGTTACGCAGCTTTTATCAGCGCAGCAAGTGTTTTTTAAACTTGTCGCGTAATGAGTCCTTTGGTTTGGTGATGACCGAAGCCATGGCCTGTTATACCCCTGTGATTGCCACCTTAACGGATGGCTCGGCAGAGCAGTTGGGGGCAGACTCATTTTGGGTCATTGATCAAACCGATGAACAGGTTTTACAGCAGCAGTTGCTGCAAAAAATTCAGCAGCTATTAAGTTTGTCAGACTCAGACTACACCGCGTTGCAGCAGCAAGGGCATCAGTATGCAAAAGACTGTCTGGTGGACGATGTGGCGGCAAAAATACAGGCCCTGTATCAGGCTTTGACGCCTGAACAACGATGATAGAAAAAAGGTAAATACAAGCATGGCAATACAACCTGAAGTGGTACCAGTAGGTGGCATTGGGGTCATGGCGTTCAGCAATATGGCTGAACTGGTCAATTATGTGATTGAAGATGATGGCACTGTTTTTTCTGGTTCTGCAATTGCGATGAACCCGGAAAAGGTAATAGCTGCCGGTAAAAACCCGGAACTGATGGCCATTTTGAATAAAGCCGACATTCGTTATGCCGATGGTATGGGTGTCGTCAAAGTGATGCGGCGTAAATTAGGCCGCAAAGTGGAACGTATTCCAGGTTGTGAGTTATGGCAGGCCTTAATGGCAAAAGCTGCCATTACTAAAACTCCGGTATTTCTCGTTGGAGCCAAACCGCAAGTCATGGCGGAGACCGTAGAAAAACTAACGGCCATGGGAGTAAATATTGTTGGCTCCCAGGACGGTTATTTTAAAGATGAAAACGAGCTGATGAGCCGTATAACCCAAAGTGGTGCCCGAATTGTCACAGTGGCTATGGGATCACCTAAACAGGAATTGTTTATTGGTAAATGTCAGAAGCTATTGCCAGATGCTTATTACATGGGCGTTGGTGGTACTTATGATGTGTTTACCGGACATGTGCAACGCGCTCCGGCTTTGTGGTGTAAATTGCATTTAGAATGGGCCTACAGGTTGTTATCACAGCCATCCCGTATAGGTCGTCAGACGAATCTGCTGACCTACGCCTGGTTATATCTAACCAACAAGCTCTGATAAAAACGATTAAAAAACAGAGAGAATTAGAGTGCAGCAACAGTCCGACTTACCTTTGATCAGCGTCTATATGCCCACTTTTAACCGGGTAGATATGGTGCAACGTGCCATCAGTTCCGTGCTGGCGCAGGATTACCCTCATTTCGAACTTTTGGTGGTGGATGATGCATCCACAGATGCAACCTGGGAGACCTTAAACCGGGTCTATGCCAATGAACCCCGTGTGCGTTTGTTCCGGCAAGACAAGGGGCAGGGCGCTTGTGCGGCACGCAATCTGGCGATAGCAGAAGCCAAAGGTGAGTTTGTAACCGGCCTGGATGATGATGACGAATTTTTACCGAATCGTCTGAGTTCTTTGTATCAGGCTTATGACGATCAATATGCCTTTGTCTGTTCCAGCTATTTCTGGGATTACGGCACTATACGTAAACAACTGTATCCGGAAGCCGCTGTGGTGGGGCTGAACGAGCTGTTGGATGTACACTGTTTATCCAATCAGGTGTTAGTGAAACGCAGCCGGATGCTGGCTCAGGGAGGCTTTGATGTAGCTCTTGCGGCCTTTCAGGATTACGACATGTGGATCCGTCTGGTAGCTGCTTATGGTAAGGCCCTGCGGCTGGCCGAAGCCACTTATGTGGTGCATGTAGGGCATGAATTAGGCCGCATTACCACTTCACCTAAACGTCTGGCAGCGCAAAGTTATTTTGTGGAAAAACATCTGCCTCTGATGAATGAACGCAACAAGCAGAACCAACAGTTTTACCGGCTGGTGATGGAGCAGCAACAGCTCTCTTTGGGGCGCTTGTTGTTTTTCTGTCGTTACGGTTTATGGTCGACTAAAATCCGCTATTACCTGAAACAAAAGCTGCAGTGGGCTATCAAGTTCCGTCAGCAATTGTTGAGCAAAGGCATTAAAGGATTATTTTCGAAAAAATGAGTCAGAACTATTTAGCTCAAGCTAATTTTATCAGTCTGAGTGCAGTGTTGCTTCAGAGGTTTTGGTTGTTATTAGTGGCAGCTGCTGTATTGGGTGCTGCCGCTTTGTATATAGTGCAGCTCAGTGCGCCAGAGCGTTATCAGGCTGTAGCTGTGGTCACTTTGACCGACTGGCAAACAGAAAGGTTAACCAGACGTGATGATCCACATGATAAAAATCCTGCCAATGTAGGTGGCGCTTCTGCAGATGAAATGTCCAGAGCCTTAGTCTTGTTAAAAGATCCGGATTTTTTTCAATCCCTGCCGCACTCAGCTACTGCAGAGCAGTTGAGTGTAGATCACAAAAGACGGGGTAATCTGGTGACGTTGAAATGGACCAGCAGCTCAGCGCAAAGCGCCGGAGCTGAACTGGCGTTGGTGCTGAAACAGTGGGATCAGCGCTGGCGTGCACAGTTTATCCAACAAAAACAGCAGGATTTGCGGACTTTACAGCAACTCCAGACTAATGCGCTGGCGCAGCCACAGCTAACACAGCTGCAGTTTGAACTGGAGTATGCACAACAGGCTGAGCCTTTTGCACTGCAGCAACTGCAAAGCCCTGAAACTATAGAGCAAAGCCTGCGTCCTGCTTTATGGCTGATGTTGGTTTTTGGTGCATTTTTGGGTTTTAGCAGCGCTTTTATTCTGTTGATGTTATGGCGTCTTTAATGCGTGTATCTGCTTATTTTCAGCATGTTCAGCTTCTGGATAAGCTGATCCTGCTGTTGTGCAGCTGTTACCTGCTGGTGGATGCCTGTAACGGTTTTTTATTAAATCAGTTTGGCCGCAGTTTTGGTTTGTCAGCTCTGTATAAAGTGCTGATGCTGACGCTGATGCTGGTATCACTCAGCCTGCGCACCGGCAAAGCCTTTTTACTCTTTCCATCACTTTTTGTGCTGTTTTTGCCTGGCGCTTTTTATAGCTGGCTGCAGCTGGGGGGCTCGTTAGCTGGTGATCTTGGTCTGATCCTGAAGCTGATTTCGCCTTTGATTGCATTTTACTATTTGCTGAGTCTCTCTGAACTGGACAAAGACTTTGCACTGAAATCACTGCATCGGATTTTTGTGCTGAACTACCTGATTGTGCTGGTGAATTTTATGCTCGGTGCTCTAGGTTATGGTTACACCTCTTATTTACCTCAGCAGCATCTGACTCAGGTAGATTTAGGCAGCAAAGGTTTTTTTAATGCGGCCAACGAGCTTTCCGTCGTGCTTTTAGTTTTGTCCGCATGGTTATTACAGTACTACTGGCGACAGCAAAAGCTAATCTTTATGGCTGTGGCAGCCAGCTCTGTCTGGTGCGCCAGCTTAATGCTGACCAAAACAGGCTTATTAGGAAGTCTTATTTTAGTGCTGTTAATCCCCCTGATGCCCTGGTTTATTCGCCTGAACTGGAGCCGTCTGGCAGTGGCGATGTTCGTGCTGTTTGCTTCTGCTGCCCTGGTCATCTGGCAGGCTCCTTTGCTGTTAAGTCAGTTAGGCCTGGCTGAAAAATTACAGCATATTTACCAGCAACAAGGTTTGTTGGGCGTATTGTTATCGTCACGCGACAAATATGCCGCCGAAATCTGGCAACTGGTCAGTTTTTACTACAGTGATGTACATCGTCTGTTTGGTGTAGGTTTAATTGGGGTATCGGAACATCTGTGGAAGTTCTGGGCTGAGTCTGATCCTTTTGATTTATATGTGTTTTATGGTGTGGCGGGCTTGATGTTTTTTAGCTGGGTGTTCATCGGTTTTATTGCTCAGAATTTGAAATTGTGCAGACTTTATTCCTCTGATCTGGCCGCTACGCTGGTGCTGCTGAATCTGTTATTGCTGATGGTGGCCTGTATTGCCGGTCATGTCATTAGCTCTGGTATGTTGTGGCCGGTCTGGGGCTTTATTAATGCAGCAGCTCTGATCCATAGCCAACCCCGGGCTAAGGCTGTAGCGACGGAGCTTGCGCATGTTACGCAGTGATTTTGCCCGTAAGCTTTTGAATAACAGTCTGGCCCATGGTCTGAACTTTGGTTCACGCTGGTTGCTCAATCTGGTGGTTGCGCGGCAACTGCTGGCCAGTGATTTTGGTGTCTTCAGTTATGTCTATATGCTGGCAAACCTGTTTTTTCCTACCATAGCTTTTGGTGTCAGTTTTTACCTGATCCATTACTCAGCCAGACAGCAGCAGATCAGTTTGTTGTTTAACAGCCTGATACTGAGTTTTATGGTGTTTTTATTCTTGTGTGTGGCTGTAGTTGGCGTCGATTACTGGATTAATGACACTGTGCCTTATTATCTTTACCTGCTGAGCTTGTTAATAGGTTTGGTCTGGGCTGTCAGTCAGGCGATATTTTGTTACCTCAAAGGCCGCCAGCAGTTTTTTGTTGAAGTAAAATCTCAGTTTGTTGGTGCTTTAAGTTTACTGGTTGTAGTCGCTTTACTTTTTGCCGGCGTCATTACAGAGCTGGATGCCATGCTTGAAGCTGTGCTGGTGGCGAGTGTGTTGCCAGTGGTGATGGGGCTGAACGTACTTTGGCCTGAACTGAAAGCCGGTGTGGGGCCTTATTTCCGCAATTTTTTCAGTTACTTTGGCTGGCAGGATATCCGGCATCGACTGCATTTTGCTTTGCATGACGTATTTGCCATCATTATGACCAATATTCCTTTTATTTTTCTGGCCTTGTTCAGCACTCTGCTGGCGCTTGGGCAGTTCAGAAAGCTATTCATTTTATTTATGCCGATCACTTTATTGCCGGTTATTTTTTCGCAGGTATTTTTAAGCCGGTTAAGCCGACTTGCAGAGCTTACCGCCAAACTGCAGTTTTTCCGCAAAGTGTTTCTCTTTACTTTGCCTGTGCTGTCATTGCCTTATCTGCTGATGTGGCCGCTGGGCGATTGGCTGTATAGGGTTTCTTTTAATGAAACTTTGGACCCGGCTCATCTGTTGATGTTGCATCTGGTGTTAGCGACCTTGTGGATCACTTTGCTGAAAACCTATTTTGAAGTGCTGCTGACGTCTTTGGGGGCGAACCACTATAAAGCTTTTCTGGTCACTTTGGCAGTGGCTATAACAGCTTTGGCCTATTGTTGGTTTAATTATGATTTAACCGTAGAGCTGACGGCCTGGTTATTTTTAACCGGTAATTTGCTGATCACTTCTATGCTGGTTGCCGCGTGCTTGTGGCAGATTAGGCAACAAATGCAGGGAATACAAAACAGCGAACATTAAACTCTGGTCTGGCTTATGCTATGGTTAACATCAAAGCTGGTGTGAAAGCCTTTAAGGAGGCTCAGTGCATAAAGTCGTTATCCTCGCGGGTTGCTTCTTGTGTCAACACTGCTTTGCTGCAGAGGTGACCTGGTTGAAAACGGATTGGCCTCCGCACCAAATCACTTCAGGCCTGTATCAGGATCAGGGTACCTTTGATGTGCTGCAAAAGCTTGTTGTGGCCAGTTTGCCGCACCTCAGACATCAGATGAAAGTGGTCAATCTGCCGAGACTGGAACAGGCATTTTTGCAACACAATACAAGCGTCTGCAGTTTTGGTTCGTTGTTTACTGAAAAAAGAGCTCAAAGCCGATGGTATTCTAAAGCTGTTGCCGTACTGCCTGGTTTAGCTGTGCATTTCAGGCAGAACACGGATCTTAAACAGCATGCGGCTATGCAAAAAAACGGCAGCATGGATGTAGGTAAACTGGCACAGGACAAGAGCTTAACAGGGGCTTATCAGCCCAATCGTTTTTACCCTGCCTCAGTGATGGAAGCGACTCAAACTGCTAATTTTATCCCGCAAGAATTTACCAGTCAGCTTAATGCCGCTTCGTTGCTGATCTCAAAACGAGTGGATTATGTCGTGGAGTATCCGGAGCGGATGGCATTTTATCTGGAGCAGGATCCTCAACAGCAGCAGATCCAAAGCCTGATGTTATCCGATGCACCACCTTTTGTGGTGTCCTACATTACCTGTAGCAAAAATCCACAGGGGCAGCAACTGATCAACGAAATCAACAAAGCCCTGGTGCAGTTGTGGCAGCAACCTGAGCATAAAGCCGCTTTGTTCAGATGGGTTGATGACAAAACGAAAAGAAGACTAGAGCAGGCTTATGCTCAGGTGCAACAACAGGTGCTTGGTGAGGCAGTGGAAGAATAAAAAAGCCGACCCTTATGGATCGGCTTGTCGACACAGCTTTATTTAGTGAGCAGAGCGCAGTGGGCCAACTACGTTGATCAGACTGTTTTTACTAAAGTCCAAATCACCAAAACCTTTGTGGTTCACCAGGATCACCACTATGTCGGCTTTTAAACCTTGTTCCACAGACACCAATTCAACATTGGACGCCAGTTTGTTGGTTTTTTCTACGTTAGGTTCAACAGCGTAAATCTTACCCTGATAAGCCGCGGCTAAATCGTTGACTATGTGCAAAGCCGGGCTTTCCCGTAAGTCGTCGATATCCGGCTTAAAGGCTAAACCAAAACAGGCAATAGAAGGCTTATGCAGCGCATGGTTGGCGACGGTAGATAATATTTTTTGCAGTACCCATTGCGGTTTGAAGTCGTTCACTTCACGGGCTGTACGAATGAGTTTGGCTTGTTCCGGGGCTGAGTGCACGATAAACCAGGGGTCCACTGCAATACAGTGTCCGCCGACACCAGCACCTGGCGTCAGAATATTTACCCGGGGATGGCGGTTCGCCATTTTAATCAGTTCCCAGACGTTAATATTCAGCTCGTCACAGATCAAAGATAACTCATTAGCAAAAGCTATGTTGACGTCACGGAAGGCATTTTCGGTCAGTTTAGACATTTCTGCGGTGCGGGCGTCAGAGACTAAACATTCACCTGTGACGAAGGTTTGATACAGAGCTTTGGCTTTTTCAGAACAGGCCGGAGTTAAGCCACCGACAATGCGGTCATTGGCGATCAGCTCATAGACCACGCGACCTGGTAGCACACGCTCCGGACAATAAGCCACATGGATATCTGGCTGAGCCGAGTCTGTGGGTACTGTTAAATCCGGACGGGCTTCACTGATCCACTGACAGATTTTTTCTGTGGTACCAACCGGACTGGTGGATTCCAGCACTACTAAATTCCCTTTTGCCAGCACCGGAGCTATAGATTTTAAGGCCGCTTCGACATAAGTCAGATCCGGTGACAGATCATCAAAAAATGGGGTAGGAACTGCAATCATAAAGGCATCAGCAGCTACAGGGCTGGTTTGCGCTGATAAGTAACCGCCTGTCACTGCGGCATGCACCAGCATATCCAGTTCAGGCTCAACAATATGAATTTTGCCCTGGTTGATGGTGTCCACAGCATGTTGATTCACATCTATACCAATCACACGCAGCTTGCGTGATGCCAACATGGCAGCCGTAGGCAGGCCTATATACCCTAAACCAATCACCGATACCGTTTTAAACATAACAAACTCCATTAACCTTGTTGGCTCTTTCTTTGTAGACATCTTATCACAGCACGCCTGAAAGCTTAGATGACCAAAGGCTGCTGTTGAAAAAATTTTTAATAAAATAACAGTGTTAGCTGAATGGTGGCTTAGTGACTCTGTGGTATCTTTATACCCTTCTTACTTGAAGCTGCAGCTTTGTTGACTGCGTGTTCTCGCCCCCAGTCGCATAGGTGAACTATGCTCCTGGGGTCTCGCACACTTGTCGCCTCACTGCAACATCAATTACTTTGGGTATAAACAGTGACAGATACAGTTCAGCGAAAGGAATCAAAGTGAAAGATTTTTTAGAACCCTTTTTATACCCGCAGAATATATTTCTCTGGCTGTTTTTTTTCGCCTGCCTGTACTATCGCCGTAAAGGCTTGTGGTTGTTGCTGATTTGGTTTTATCTAAGCGGCAATACGCTGCTGGCCAATCAGGTGCGTCATTGGTACAACACCCAAATTAGTACGGCAGAACTGCCGGCGAGTTTTAGTGGTGATTATGTGTTGTTAGGCTGTGGTGGCAACGAACATAGTTTGCCGGATTGTGCCAGTAACAGAATTAATCAGCTGGCTCTGATGATTAATGCGCAGCAGCGGCCTGTGCATGTGTATATGACGACTTTGCACTGCGCGCCTTATGAAGAACTGTTAAAGCAGAAAACAGAGTATGCGGCTATCTCCTGTTTTGATGGCGGACCAACCACTTATCATGAGTTTGCCTCTTTGGAGCAAAAGCTGGATAAAACCAAAAACTATTTATTTATCAGCAGCGATTACCATGCGCTCCGGGTGAAGAAATTATCGCAAATGCATCAGCTCAATGCACAGGTGTATGCGGCATCCAGTGCGACCTTCAGGCCGGTCAATTGTGGCTTAAACTGTTTATTGACGGTAAATTTATCGAACTATGATTTGTTCTCAAAACTGGCTGCGGAAACCGCCAGTTTGCAGGTGTACTGGCTGACCAAAGACTGGACAGACTGGTATCAATAACTACAGAAGGTTCCATCAGGAAACGACTGAAAATAACAAAGGGGCTTTAAGCCCCTTTGTTGATCAACGCTTGAACTGGATAAGTATCAACGGGCGTTACGGATAATTTCCTGCGCCATTAAATCTGCCACTTCGTTGGTTGGCTTTTGCTGAGCATCAGCGCGCTCAAAGATAGTGATCAGCGTATGATAAATCTGATTGACCTTGGCGGTAGACTCTTCAGCGTTGTAACCAACTTCACGCATTTCCATCGCCACATTGATAATGCCACCAGCGTTGATCACGTAATCTGGTGCATACAGAATGCCTTTTTGGCGTAACAGTTCGCCATGACGGCTTTCTTTGAGCTGGTTATTGGCACAACCTGCAATGATTTTGCATTTCAGCTGAGGAATAGTGCTGTCGTTAATGGTGGCACCTAAAGCACAAGGCGCATAGATATCAGCCTCCACCGCATAGATTTCATCTAAGCCCACAGCTGTCGCATTAAACTGAGCGACGGCCCGGCTGACGGCGTCCTGATTGATGTCCGTCACAATCAGTTTCGCGCCTTCTTTGTGCAGGTATTCACAGAGGTAAAAACCAACACTGCCTAAACCTTGCACGGCCACAGTCAAACCATGTAAATCATCTGTACCAAACTTGTGTTTCGCTGCCGCTTTGATGCCGCGGTAGGTTCCAAGCGCTGTAAATGGGCCTGGGTTGCCGCTTAAACCTTCTAAGCCAGCAACATAAGGAGTTTCTTTATTGACGATCATAATGTCGCCTGTGGTGATATTTACGTCTTCTGCGCTGACATAACGGCCGCTTAACGAATGCACAAACTGGCCAAATTTACGGAACAGAGCTTCAGATTTGATTTTTTTTGCATCGCCGATAATAACGGCTTTACCGCCACCTAAAGGCAAACCTGCCATGGCATTTTTGTACGTCATGCCGCGGGATAAACGCAACACGTCAACTAAAGCATCTTCATCAGCGACGTAGTCCCACATACGGCAACCACCTGTTGCCGGACCTAAGGCTGTGCTGTGGATCGCAATAATGGCTTTTAAACCAGTGCTTTCATCACTGCAGAATACAACTTGCTCATGGTTATCAAATTCAGGATGGTTAAATACAGCCACGACTTGTTCTCCGTTGATATAACTCACCGTGCCGCCAAGGGCAGGGTGTAAGGGTATTTTTGCGCCGCGGAATGTACCACTTCGCTACAGCTTTCGCCATCATTGTAGAAAAACAAAATCTGGTAAGACCAGGTGATTGTCGACAATTTAAGCCAGCTCTTGATTGTCTGGATTGAGTCACATAAAGTAGCGCCACTTGGAGAAAGGAAAACAGCAATGAAAGAACAATTAACCGCACAACAACGGGAAGAGCTCAATAACGAATGGGCCCGCAATCAGTTTCAGAAAGCCAATGCTTATCTCGCGGAAAAAGGCATACTGCCGGATAACGTCGCAGTGTCTGAATCTCGTTATTTAACACCATTAATGGCGGTTTGGAAAATTACTGCACAAGATCGGAAACAATATTGGGTGATAAGTGGTGATTTACCTACAGATCATATGCCTGTGTCAGTCGCCAAAGATGCAAGAGAAGCGGTAAGGGCTTTTTCATTAAACTGGCAGCTCAAAGCAGACCAAATCATGAACTCAGGTGCTATCGATCAAACGAAGAAGGATTTTGCTAATTTGCTGATCCATCGTGCGCATGGTTTATATGATTTATTTGATAAAGAAGAGCTTTGGACTAAACAAAGCTAGGTGAGCCGCCAGTATAAAAATCTTTACATGGCTTGCGACAGGATATTGGCGCTGTTTAAGCTTGTATCTTTGCAGAAGCCGAACATAAAAAAACCGCCGCTGGCGGTTTTTTTTGTCCTTTGCAAGCACCACTTATTCAGTGAAATACCAGTAGCCTTTGTTAATCAATACAGTGATCAACTGTAAGCGGCCATGGTCAGCAGCAAAATGCTGGCAATCTTCGACTGCAAGACTCACCTGATCGGTCAGCATTTTTACTGTCTTAAGTTCATTCGCTGGCACTAAAAAGCGGTCACCATTGATGAAAAGCTGAATATCCTCTGCAGGGCCTGCCTGGTAATACAAAGTGCGCAGTCCACCTAATTTAGCCAGCACTGAGCCTTCTTCCAGATACTCAGCAATTTCGTCAGCTTCATAATGTGGATCAGGTTCAGTGGTATCCAGTTCATGTTTAGCATGACTGATGTAACTGCCAAACCACTCTGCGGCAAAAGCTTTATCATCCACTAACTGGCGTAATAAAGCCTGGACCTGGCTTAAATCCTGCTCGCTGATAGCGCCTACAGAAGCGGGGACCAGACGTTCCGGATCAGTAAAACGCTGGCCTGTGATGTCCTGATCGATCAGATGATCAGCCAGACCTGTCAGCAAATCTTTTTGCGCAGGCGCACGGAAACCGACCGAGTAGTTCAGTGACGGATCCAAAGAGATACCATCATGCGGGCAACCCGGTGGAATATATAAAATATCGCCAGGTTCAGTGATCACATTGATGCAGTCGATAAAAGGGCTAACCTGCAATAAACGGGGGTGAGGGCAGTGCTGTTTTAAGCTACTGTCCGGCATACCGACCCGCCAGTGCCTTTTGCCCTGACCCTGAATAATAAACACGTCGTATTGGTCCAGATGCGGGCCCACGCCGCCCCCTGCAGTAGAAAAGCTCACCATCAAATCGTCGATACGCCAGTTCGGAATAAAACGAAACGGCTCTATCAACGCCGCTGATTGTGGATGCCAGTGATCGACAGCCTGAACTAATAAAGTCCAGCCGTCTTCGCCTAAATGGCTGAAATCTTCAAAAGGACCTGTTTCCATATCCCAGACTGCATTTTTATTGCTGACAATACGGGATTCGATTTCTTCTTCACCGGCAAGGCCTGCCAGTTCATCCGGGCTGATTGGGTCGATAAAGTTTCTAAAGCCCGCTTTGATAAGCAGTGGCTTTTTCTGCCAGTACTCTGCTAAAAACTGCGCAGGTGTTAATTCATTTAAACATAATTGGTACATAGTTCTGGTTCACCATAAAAACAGGGCGATAAAATCGCCCTGTAAAAAATCACTTGTTAACACCAAGCTTAGTTCAGTAAATCGACTAACTCGACAGCTGCACCTATATAGTTATCCGGGCGCAGCGCTTTAAGTTCGGTTTTCACTTGTTCCGGCAGTTCTAACTTGTCGATAAACACAGCTAAATCCTGCGGTGTGATGCGCTTACCGCGGGTCAGTTCTTTCAGCTTTTCATAGGGCTGTTCAATGCCATATTTACGCATGACGGTCTGAACCGGCTCAGCCAGTAATTCCCAGTTTTGATCCAGTTCACTGAGCAGATTGGCTTCGTTTACTTCCAGTTTGCTGATGCCTTTTAAGCTCGCATGATAAGCAATAACAGTGTACGCAAAACCTACACCTAAGTTACGCAGCACAGTCGAGTCCGTTAAGTCACGCTGCCAGCGTGATACAGGGAGCTTGGACGATAAATGCTGGAATATGGCGTTAGCCAGACCCAGGTTACCTTCGGAGTTTTCAAAGTCTATTGGGTTGACTTTATGTGGCATAGTGGACGAGCCAATCTCACCTGCAATAGTGCGCTGCTTAAAGTGTCCTAACGCTATATAACCCCAGACATCACGGTCGAAATCCAGCAGAATAGTGTTAAAACGTGCGATGGCGTCAAACAGCTCGGCAATGTAGTCATGTGGTTCAATTTGCGTGGTGTATGGGTTCCAGCTTAAACCTAAGCTGGTGACAAACTCTTCTGCAAACTGATGCCAGTTCAGGTTCGGGTAAGCGGATAAATGCGCGTTGTAGTTACCAACAGCACCGTTGATTTTACCCAGCAGCTCCACTTTGGCAATTTGCTCACGCTGACGCTTTAACCTCATATACACGTTCGCCATCTCTTTACCTAAAGTGGTAGGTGAGGCAGGCTGGCCATGGGTGCGGGCCATCATAGGAATAGCTTTGTACTTCTGAGCTAAGGTTTTGATTTCGCTTAATAACTGGTCACACAACGGCAACAGCACCTGATCACGGGCTGCACCTAACATCAAACCGTGTGACAGGTTATTGATATCTTCTGAGGTACAGGCAAAGTGAATAAATTCACTGACCGCTGCTAACTCAGCGTGATTGGCTACTTTTTCTTTGAGTAAATATTCAACAGCTTTGACGTCATGGTTGGTGGTGCGCTCAATGTCTTTTACACGCTGCGCATCCGCCAGGCTGAAATTGTCGACAATTGAGTTGAGTAATGCATTGGCGCTGTCGGATAAAGCCGGTACTTCTGTAATGGCCGCTGTAGCTGCTAACTTTTGCAACCAACGCACTTCCACAGTCACCCGGAATTTGATTAAACCATATTCACTAAAAAACTCACGCAGCTCGCTGGCTTTTGAGCCATAGCGGCCATCTACAGGGGAGATGGCGGTTAATGCTGATAATTCCATTAGGTGCTCCTATGAATGGGTTGGGGCAATAGTGTGTAAAACGGATTTGGCTTCACTGAGCAAGGCTTTGCGTTTGAAAATAAAATGCAAACGGCTACCGCCGGCCTGGCGCCATAACACCACGGCACGGATAGCGGCTAATAACAAAGCCCGGACTTTATGCTGCACCAGTGGTTGTTTCAGCAGTTCTGGCTGGCCGGCCACCTGAATACGGGTGCCCAAAGAGCTGATGCATTCAACATAAATATCCGCCAGATTGGCGATGATGTTTTCGTCAGTGATAGCAAAATGCTGCAGTTGCTGCTCTAAACGGGTTAAACGTTTGCCAAGGTTATCCAGATTGTCGCGGCTTTTGGTCAGTTTGCGCTCCAGCGCAATGACGGAGACCACATAACGGGTCAGCTCGACATCTTTACGCTGATTGTCACCTAACTGCTCCACCAGACACTGGTAACCGGCTTTGAGGTTCGCCAGATCCTTGCCATAAATATCCAAAGGTTCAGCCGGAGATAAGTTCGCGATACTGGCTAAACAAAGTTGCAAATCACTAAGCGCCACATCATTAGTGCGGGTGACTTGTTGTAAAAGCTTAAGAGCCTGGCACATACCAGCCAGCGCAAGGGTTTGAGTCTGAATACTGTGTTGCATAAATTACTGTATGGCCGAATTAATAATGCCACCACCCAAACAAATCTCGTCGCTGTAAAACACAGCGGACTGACCCGGGGTTACGGCTTTCTGAGGCTGATCAAATACCACAACCACAGTGCCATCCGGCATTGGGGTCAGGGTGCATGGAATATCGGTCTGACGATAACGGGTTTTCACTGTACAACGCAGCGCCTGCTGTGGGCCAACGCGATCAACCCAGTGCAGTTGATTGGCGACTAAGCCTTTGGAAAACATGCTGGGATGGTCATGACCCTGAGCGACAATAAGGCGGTTATTGACTAAATCTTTTGATACCACATACCAGGGCTGATCATCGCCATCTTTTAAGCCGCCAATACGCAAACCTTTGCGCTGGCCTAAAGTGTGATACATCAGGCCATCGTGCTGGCCAATTTTATCACCGTCAACTGTGTAAATATCACCAGGCTGGGCTGGTAAATACTTTTGCAGGAAATCTTTAAATTTACGCTCGCCGATAAAACAGATACCAGTACTGTCTTTTTTATCGTGGGTAATTAAACCTTGTTCTTCGGCTATGGCGCGCACCAGAGGTTTTTCCAGATGGCCGACAGGGAACAGGGTTTGCGCCACATGTTCTTCGCCTATGGTATAGAGGAAATAACTCTGATCTTTATTGCTGTCCAGCCCGCGCAATAACTGCCAGTGGCCGTCCACTTCGCGGCGCTGCACATAATGGCCTGTGGCTATATAGTCGGCACCCAAAGCTTCGGCAGCAAATTCAAGGAAAGCTTTAAATTTAATTTCCTTGTTGCACATAATATCCGGGTTCGGCGTGCGGCCGGCTTTGTATTCGGCCAGGAAATATTCAAAGACGTTGTCCCAGTATTCAGCGGCAAAGTTGACTTTATGCAGCTTAATACCCAGCTTGTCACAGACCGCCTGAGCATCTTTTAAATCTTCTGCAGCAGCGCAGTATTCGCTGTCATCATCTTCTTCCCAGTTTTTCATAAACAGGCCTTCGACCTGATAACCTTGCTGCATCAGCAGGTAGGCTGAGACTGAGGAATCAACACCGCCGGACATACCGACTATGACTTTTTTGCTGCTGTTATCTGACATTACACCGTACTTTTAACTGGCTGGATGGGAACGGGCGCGGATTATAGCACCAAATTCTTTGCCAAAAAATGTTAATCAAAGCGAATGTGTGACCGCATTTCTGATCTGGGAAAGTGGCAGCAGCTGGTTTTGCTCAAACTGCGTGATGGCATCCGGCACCAGTGGACTGCGCACGGGCAGGGCATGAGTGCGTAACTCATCCAGACTCAACCAGTGCAAGGCCCGAATATCATCATCCTGTGGCTGATACACAACAGGTAATTCGGTAGGGGTAAAGACAAAATTCACCCGAACATAAAAATGACCGTTTGCGGCTTTGAGCTGGGAAATACCCAGCCAGGCATCTGGTTCTAAGCTCAGGCCTGTTTCTTCTAGCAGTTCCCGTTTAATAGCACTGATTAAATCTTCATTTTCCTCAACATGGCCAGCTGGCTGATTCAGCACCAAACGACCAGAACTTTTGTCTTTTTCTTCCACCAATAAATAACGACCCTGAAAATACAACACAGCGGCCACAGTTAAATGCAACAAAGGTCGGGACATAAAAAAGATTCCTCAAATCAATGCGTCGAACAAAAAAGAAGCTGAAGAGAACACAACAAGGCGGCCTATTTATGCCATAGATGAACAAAAAAACCGATCTTTTGTTGTAATTGCCGCAAAAGGCCCATAAATCATCAGGGTTGCTTAAGTGGTCAGGCCGCCAGACGCTGCTTTTTAGCCTGACAATTAGGTAGGATAATGCGTCGCAGAGTTTGGGCATCTGCTACTTCTGTCGTAAAGCGCATGTCCCTGACTAGGTTCTTAGAATGAGCGCTGTTATACTCGGGCACCACGAGTAACTGTAACGTTTTAAACAGCACAGGCCACCTCAACTCTGATGTGCCTGGCTAACGACTTAATTTTGCTGTAAATCCAGGAAACGATATGACCACCTCAAAAATTATCTACACCATAACGGACGAAGCCCCGGCGCTGGCCACCTATTCATTTTTACCTGTAGTGCAGGCTTTTGCCAAAACTGCAGATATTGAAGTTGAAACTCAGGATATTTCTCTTTCAGGCCGTATTATTGCCTTGTTCCCTGAATTTCTGACTGAAGCTCAGCGTCAGCCAGATGCCCTCACAGCTTTAGGTGAACTGGCCAATACGCCGGAAGCCAACATCATCAAGCTGCCTAATATCAGTGCTTCTATTCCGCAGTTAGTGGCTGCTATTAAAGAATTGCAGGCCAAAGGTTATGCACTGCCGGATTATCCGGAAGAGCCAAAAACAGCGGAAGAAAAAGAAGCTCGCAGCCGTTACGACAAAATCAAAGGCAGTGCAGTAAACCCTGTGCTGCGTGAAGGTAACTCAGACCGTCGGGCCCCAGCTTCTGTCAAACAATATGCCCGTAAAAACCCGCATTCTATGGGCGCCTGGAGCAAAGAATCGAAATCTCATGTGGCTCATATGAGTGCCGGTGATTTCTATGGCAGCGAACAGTCTGTCACGATCAAAGATGCTGGACAGGTGCGTATTGAGCACGTGGCTGCTGATGGCAGTGTGACAGTGCTGAAAGAAAAAACCACAGTAAAAGCCGGTGAGATCATTGATGCCTCAGCCATGAGCAAAAAAGCACTGCGTGACTTTATTGCCGCAGAAATTGCTGATGCGAAAGAGAAAGACGTGCTGCTGTCTGTGCATTTAAAAGCCACTATGATGAAAGTATCTGATCCTATTATGTTTGGTCATGTGGTGACAGTGTACTTCAAAGAGGTGTTTGAAAAACATGCCGCGACTTTTGCTGAATTAGGGGTCGATGCCAACAACGGTTTAGGTGATGTCTACGCAAAAATCGCCAGGCTGCCAGCCGATAAAAAAGCAGAGATTGAAGCTGACATCAAAGCTGTGTATGCCAAACAACCAGCGCTGGCTATGGTGAATTCTGATAAAGGCATCACGAACCTGCATGTGCCAAGCGATGTGATTATCGATGCGTCTATGCCTGCCGCTATCCGCTCTTCTGGCCAGATGTGGGGACCAGATGGCAAGTTAAAAGATACTAAAGCTATTATCCCTGACCGTTGCTACGCTGGTGTCTATCAGGAAACCATCAGCTTCTGTAAAGAGCATGGTGCTTTTGATCCACGCACTATGGGTTCAGTACCAAACGTTGGTTTAATGGCGCAAAAAGCCGAAGAATACGGTTCACACGACAAAACCTTCGAAATCAAAGCGGCGGGTCAGGTGCGTGTGATTGATGCGACAGGCACTGTGCTGATCCAACATAACGTAGAGCAAGGCGATATCTGGCGTATGTGCCAGGCCAAAGATGCACCAATCCAGGATTGGGTAAAACTGGCGGTCAACCGTGCCCGTTTAAGTAAAACTCCGGCAGTGTTCTGGTTAGACAAAAACCGTGCTCACGATGCTCAGCTGATTGCTAAAGTAGAACGTTACTTAAAAGATCACGATACCAGTGGTTTAGATATTCAGATCATGGCACCGGAAGAGGCGACCCGTTATACCTTAAAACGTATGAAACAAGGTCTGGATACCATTTCGGTGACAGGCAACGTATTACGTGACTACTTAACAGACTTATTCCCAATTCTGGAATTAGGCACCAGCGCCAAGATGCTGTCTATTGTGCCTCTGATGAATGGTGGTGGTTTGTTTGAAACGGGCGCTGGTGGTTCTGCACCTAAGCACGTCGAGCAGTTTGTTGAAGAAAACCACTTACGTTGGGATTCATTAGGTGAATTCCTGGCTTTGGCTGCTTCATTGGAGCATTTAAGTCAGGTGACAGGCAACGCCAAAGCTCAGGTACTGGCTGATGCACTGGATCAGGCGACGGCTAAGTTCCTGGATAACGACAAGTCACCAACCCGTAAACTGGGTCAGTTGGACAACCGTGGCAGCCATTTTTATCTGGCATTCTACTGGGCTGAAGCTCTGGCCGCACAAAACAAAGATGCAGCTTTAGCAGCTCAATTTGCGCCACTGGCCAAAGCTTTAACAGAAAACGAAGCCAAAATTGTGCAGGAATTAAACTCTGTGCAAGGGAAAGCTGTAGATATCGGCGGTTACTACAAACCAGATGATGCGTTAGCCTCTAAAGCTATGCGCCCAAGCGATACCTTTAATCAGGCCTTAGCCGCACTGTAATTTTTTGTCAATTTGGTGAAGTAACCAAAAGGCGCCTGGTGCGCCTTTTTACTTAGATATTCCCCAAAGTAATTGATGTTGCAGCCAGGCGGCAAACGCGCGAGACCCCAGGAGCATAGTTGTCCTATGTGCATTTGGATTGATGCGAGAACTCGCACGTCATGTCTGGTGAGTATTTTTAAAATAACTGGGGCGAGGAGTGCGGCCAACAACGCTGCAGCTTCAAGTACGAAGGGGAAAAAAACATCGGGAATGTTTTT
>CAMLSF010000068.1 GCA_946482615.1 uncultured Chromatiaceae bacterium
GCATACTGATCACAAAACCCGCGCCAACGCCATCCGCGCTTTAACTATGGATGCAGTACAAAAAGCCAATTCAGGCCACCCTGGTGCGCCTATGGGTATGGCTGATATTGCCGAAGTCCTCTGGCTGCAATTCTTAAAACATAACCCGGCCAATCCGTCCTTTAGCAACAGAGACCGTTTTGTTTTGAGTAATGGCCATGGCTCTATGTTGTTGTATTCCTTGTTACATTTAACTGGCTATGAGGTATCCATTGAGGATTTAAAGTCGTTCCGTCAGTTGCATTCCAAAACTCCGGGCCACCCTGAATTGGGTTACACCCCAGGTGTTGAAACCACCACTGGTCCCTTGGGTGCTGGTATTGCCAATGCTGTGGGGATGGCCATAGCCGAAAAAACTCTGGCAGCGCAATTTAACCGACCTGATTACCCACTAGTGGATCATTTTACTTACTGCTTTTTGGGTGATGGCTGCCTGATGGAAGGGGTATCACACGAAGCCTGCTCTTTGGCTGGTACTTTGGGCCTGGGTAAACTGATCGCCTTTTGGGATGACAATGGCATTTCTATTGATGGTCATGTTGAAGGCTGGTTTACCGACGACACTCCGTCTCGTTTTCATGCGTATGGCTGGCAGGTGATTTCTGTGGATGGCCATAACCCGGCCCAAATTGCCAATGCCATTCAACAGGCTCAGGCTGAGGCGGACAGGCCCACTTTGATTTGCTGCAAAACCATTATCGGCTTTGGCAGCCCGAATAAATCAGGCTCACATGACTGTCACGGCTCTCCACTGGGCGACAGTGAAATCGCCAAAGCCCGCGAATTCCTGCAATGGCCTTATGCACCTTTTGAAATTCCGGCTGAGATTTATGCCGCCTGGGACAGTAAACCCAAAGGCGCGGCACTGGAGCACCAATGGACAGCACTCTTTACCGCTTATAAAGCAGAATACCCGGAACTGGCCGCTGAATACCAACGCAGGGTGATCGACAGAGTGTTACCAGCCAACTTTGAAGCGGCCACGCAAAGCTTTATCGAAAATTGCCAAAACCAGCAGCAGGATATTGCCAGCCGTAAAGCTTCACAGCTTTGTATCGCCCACTTTGCGGCATTGCTGCCTGAGGTGTTAGGCGGCTCAGCCGATTTGGCTGGCTCGAACCTGACGTTATGGGCAGGCAGCAAAGGCCTGAGCAAAGAGGACAGCTCCGGCAACTATATTTATTACGGTGTACGCGAATTTGGTATGGCATCCATTATGAATGGCATCACAGCCCATGGTGGTTTCCGCTGTTACGGCGCGACTTTCCTGATGTTTATGGAATACGCCCGCAACGCAGTGCGGATGTCGGCGCTGATGAAGCTGCCGAATATTTATGTTTTTACCCATGATTCTATAGGTCAGGGCGAAGACGGCCCAACCCACCAGCCTGTAGAGCAGTTGACCAACTTAAGGACGACACCCAATCTGGTGACCTGGCGGCCTGCCGATCTCACTGAAACCGCTGTGGCCTGGAAAACGGCCTTAACCACAACAACGTCGCCTTCAGCTTTGGTATTCAGCCGGCAAAATCTGCGTCAGTTCCAGCGTAACTCTGAGCAAATCCGTTTAATCAGCAAAGGGGGTTATATTTTAAGAGACTGTGGCGCTACGCCAGATCTGGTACTGGTCGCTACGGGTTCGGAGCTGCAACTGGCTTGTGATACAGCCGACAAACTCAGTGCCGCAGGCAAAAAAGTCAATGTAGTCTCTATGCCAAGCACCACTTTGTTTGACCAGCAATCTGAGTTTTACCGTGATTCGGTGCTGCCTGAACAGGCACAAATTGTTGCGATAGAAGCAGCACACCCGGACTTCTGGTACAAATACGTTGGCAAAAAAGGCCTGATTATTGGCTTGAGCAGCTTTGGTGAATCAGCGCCCGGCCCGGCCTTGCTGGATTATTTTGGCTTTAATGCCGAAGCCATAGCAGCTAAGATTCTGGCCTAGACCCCGGAAATCAAACTAAAGGCTTCAACCTTCTTCACGCAATAAGGTTGAAGTCTGACTCCCTGAATAAGGATGTTGTTATGCGCCTGGCTTTTTCTGTGCTTTGTCTTGTTTCTGCAATCAGCTGCTATGCAACAGAGCCTGCCGCTTTGCTTAAAGTGAATCAAACAGGTTACCTGACTCAGGGCCAAAAGCTGGCGGTGATCCCGGGAAAAACCAAACAGGCTTTTCAGCTGATTGCCTTGCCGGCAGGCCAGATTGTGTTTAAAGGTCAAAGTTCGGAAGCACAACTGTGGGCTCCAGCCGGTGAAAGCGTCAGTATTGCTGATTTTACCCAAATACAAACCAATGGCCGTTACCGGCTGGAGGTTGCAGGTTATGCCCCTGTCGAACTGCAGATCGCTAATCAACCTTATGCGCAGCTGCATGATGCGGCTATTAAAGCCTACTACTTTAATCGCGCTTCACAGCAGTTGGATCCGGCTTATGCAGGGATTTGGGCCAGGCCTGCCGGACACCCGGATGATCAGGTAAAAATTCATGCCTCTGCTGCCTCAGCCAGCAGACCAACAGGCACAATAGTGCAGTCGCCCAAAGGCTGGTATGACGCCGGTGATTACAATAAATACATAGTAAATTCCGGCATCAGTACTTTTACCTTGTTAGATGCCTGGACTGATTTCAAAGATTTTTATAGTCAGCGGCAATGGACTATCCCTGAATCCGGCAACAGCATGCCGGACTTGCTGGATGAAGTGTTATGGAATCTGGACTGGATCAGCAGTATGCAAGACCCGGCCGACGGTGGTGTGTACCATAAACTGACCAATCTGAATTTTGATGGCACTGTGATGCCACATCAGGCAACAGCAGCACGTTATCTGGTGCAAAAAACCACAGCAGCCGCTTTAAACTTTGCCGCTGTGATGGCCAAAGCCAGCAGAGTGCTGAGCGAATTTGAAGCACAGCAACCAGGCAAAGCGGCGTTGTTCAGGCAACAAGCCCTATTGGCCTGGCAATGGGCTGGTAAAAATCCGGCTATTTATTATCAACAACCTGCAGATGTCAGCACAGGCGCTTATGGCGATAAACATCTGGCCGATGAATTTGCCTGGGCCGCAGCAGAGCTGTATCTGCTTACGGGCGAACGGCCTTACCTACAGCAGTTTTTTCAGTTAGCTCAGCCAGTACAAACTGGGTCCTGGGCTTCGGTTGCCGCTTTGGGTTATTTCTCTTTGGCAAAAGAGGCGCAGCGTTTAACAGCAGAGCAACGCCAGTTGGTGTTTAGTGCCATAACCACAGTGGCCGATCGCTTTGTGACTCAGCATCAGGCATCAGCTTATAAAGTAGCTATGGTGCCGGAAGATTTTGTCTGGGGCAGTAACGCAGTGGCGATGAATAAAGCCATTTTGCTGTATAAAGCCAATCAAATCACGGCAAAAGCTGGCTACATGGAGGTAATGCAAGGTTTACTGGATTATGTGCTGGGCCGCAATCCACTGGATTTATCTTATGTCACAGGTTTTGGCGTCAAAAGCCCGCAACATATCCATCACCGCCCTTCTGAAGCTGACGCTATACAAGCCCCGGTGCCGGGTTGGCTGGCGGGTGGCGCGCAACCTGGACAGCAGGATCAATGTAAGTACAACAGCACATTAGCGGCAAAATCTTATACCGACGACTACTGCAGCTATGCCAGTAACGAAGTTGCTATCAACTGGAATGCGCCGCTGGTTTATATGCTGGCGGCTTTTTCTCAGCCTATATAGTGGCCTGAAGTGACGCGGCGGGCCATAGTCCCGCCGCCACTCTATGTATCAAACTTAAGGCTTAATACTACGGTCCAGAAACTCCAGCATAGCTGCTGCTATTTGGTTGCCGTGGGTTTCAATAGCGAAGTGACCACTGTTAACAAACTGCACTTCAGCTTTTGGATTATCACGCTGGAAGGCTTTGGCACCAGCTGGTAAAAAGAATGGATCTTTTTCACCCCAAATGGCTAATAAAGGCGGCTGCTTGGCACGGAAAAACTGATGCAAGGCTTTGTATTGTTTCACGTTGCTACCGTAATCCACCAATAAGTCCATTTGCGCGTCCACACCATGGCGTTCAATAGCCGCAAAAGCTAACTGATAAGGTTCAGGCGCTATCACTGACGTATCTTCAACCCCTTCTGTGTATTGCCACTTCAGCATATCGGCCGTATTAAACTTACGCAGGGCTTCGCGGTTTTCCGCTGTTGGGTTCGCCCAGGCTTTGCGCATATCAGCCCAACCTTCACTCAGGCCTTCTTCGTAGCCATTGCCATTTTGGCTCACAATAGCTGTGATCTTGTCCGGGTTTTTCACCGCCAGACGCCAGCCGACAGGAGCACCATAATCAAACACATACAGAGCATAACGTTCGAGCTTTTTCGCTAGGGTAAAAGCATCAATCACTGAGGCCAGATTGTCGAAGTTGTAATTAAATTTAACGCCGGGCTTAACAGTGGTTTGACCAAAACCAGGCAGATCAGGTGCAACCACATGGTATTTCTCTGCCAGTTTAGGTATTAAATCTCTGAACATATAAGACGAAGCGCCAAAGCCGTGCAACAACAATACAGTAGGTGCTTTGGGTGAACCCGCCTCGCGGTAAAACAGATCCACACCCTGCACATCCAGGCTTTGATAACGCACCTGGGTTTTATCTTCTGCAGCAAAGGCAGAAAGAGAGGCAGCTAAGGTTGCAGCTGCCAGCAGTATTTGTTTGGTATTCATAGGCACTCCGTGAAGTTAAGGTTGGCAATCTCACCAAGTAACCCATATAATCAATATTAACTGGTTACTTGAGACAAGTCTGGATCAATAAAAGTAACCTGTCAAATTTATTTTTAGAGGTTACTTATGCTGATTTCAGAAATTCTGCACAACGAGACTCAAAGCGGCGCACCTATGCTGGGCGATCATTTGGCGATGGACTTACTGAATACTGAAGCCCGTGATGACGGCAAAGCTGTTGAATTCTGGAACACTGATGACGATGTACTGCAATGGTTAGCACGCTACGGCATAGTTCCGGCAGTAGAGGGCAAGGCTTTTACTACCGGTGAACTGCTTACGCAGGCCAAAGCATTGCGAGCCCTGGCACGGCAGCTCATCACGGAATTTAAAGAAGAAAAATCACCTGAGATCCGTGAGTTAAATCAATATTTGCACGCTTTCGAGACGACGCCCTCTCTGACAAAAGATACAGAGGGCAAACTAAAGTTAAGCCGTATTTCCCACAGCAACAGCATTGGAACTTTATTGGGTCCGGTCGCAGAAGCTGTAGCGCAGCTATTGGTGGAGGGTAACTTCACGCTGGTTAAACAATGTGAACACCCCGACTGCATTTTGTGGTTTTACGACAGAACCAAAGCCCACAAACGCCGGTGGTGCAGTATGGCCTTATGTGGCAACAGGTATAAAGCGGCTCAGTTCAGGAAAAGAAGCAGCAGTTCAGATTCTGTATAGAAATAAAAGACATAAAAAAGCCTCTGATGTCAGAGGCTTAATTTTATATCGGGCAAACCCTGTTTATCAGAACGGAATATCGTCATCAAAGTCGATAGGAGGTTCCATTGGGCCACGTTGTTGTGGTGCTGCCTGATTAAAACCGCCTTGTGGCTGGTTAAAATTGCCCTGAGGCTGGAAGCCGCCCTGAGCCGGACGTTGCTGGTAACCACCTTGTGCCGGTGCTGCAGCAGCCGGAGCTTGCGGAGCGTAACCGCCCTGAGCCGCTGGAGCCGCTTGTGGCATACGTTGTTGTGGTGCAGCTGCTGGTTGTTGATAACCACCTTGCTGACCCATAGGCGCACCGCCACCCATAGCCGGAGCCTGACCCATGCCAGCGCCCTGACCTTCACCACGGCCGTCTAACATTTGCAGCTCGTTGGCAATAATTTCAGTGGTGTAACGTTCAACACCTTGCTGATCCTGCCACTTACGGGTACGTAAACGACCTTCGATATACACCTTGCTGCCTTTACGCAGGTATTCACCGGCGATTTCAGCTAAACGCTGATAAATCACGACACGGTGCCATTCGGTTTGTTCTTTCTTTTCATTGGTGGTTTTGTCCGTCCAGCTTTCGCTGGTTGCAATAGTCAGGTTGGCCACTGCACCACCTGTTGGCATATAACGGACTTCGGGATCTGTCCCTAAGTTACCAATCAAAATTACTTTATTAATTCCACGAGCCATGCGACTTCTCCTTAACTTTTTTGGCTGCTCTCAACCAAAGACTGTGCCTCTGCCAAATCAAAATGTTGCTGGCCGACTTTTAAATACAAACGTTGTTCCGCAACCACCACTGTGACTTCCAACACACCTCTGAGTTGGGTCAGGCGCTGCGCCAATTGGGTTGCGGCGGCTTCATCGGCCACTTTGACAGGCAATGACAGCCGTTGCGATCGCGCTGGCACTGTCATGCGGCTGGCATAAGTCAACCATAGTAAACCAATCAGGGCAGCCACGGCAAACAAGGATTCACCGCTGCTGAAACTCGCCACAGCACCGCCTAAAATACCGCCTAAAAAGGCACCTAAAAACTGCGCACTGGCATAAGTACCCATAGCAGTTCCTTTTAATCCAGCAGGGGCAATACGCGACAACAAGGCAGGCATACTGGCTTCTAAATAGTTAAAGCCAACAAAAAATAACAACAGCGCCAGGGCGATCGACCACAACTGCTGATTGATTAAAATTAACACAAAACTAACAATAAGCAGGCTGATTGCCAGTAATAAATAACCTTTTTCCTGTTGCTTGCGGCTGGCCAAAATCATCAGCGGCACCATCAAAATAAAAGCAGCAATTAAAACAGGCAGATAGAGTTGCCAGTGTTGCGCTGAGGCAAAATTTTGCTGCAGTAACAAAGTGGGCAACACGACAAAAATAGCAGTGAGTAACAGGTGAAGAACCAGCACACCAAAGTTCAGGCGTAATAATTCAGGGTGACGAAACAGCGCCATGATTTGGCCTTTAGTCGCCAGAGTTTCAGAGGCTGGTGCTTTACTGATAGCCACAGGCACCACTTTCCAAACCAGCAGTAAACCTGTGACAGCCATTAACGCCGTGCACCAGAAAATACCACTTAAACCGCTGGCCGCTGCTATAGCAGGCCCAGCCACCATAGCTATGGTGAAAGACAAACCTATGGTCATGCCAATCACAGCCATAACTTTAGGCCGCTGTTCTTCGCGGGTAAGATCAGAAGCCAGCGCCATCACAGCGCCTGATATCGCGCCCATGCCCTGCAGCACCCGGCCAAAAGTCACCATATACACAGAATCGGCTAAAGCAGCGACCACTGAACCCAACACAAAAAAGCCAAGACCCAGCAGCATCACCGGCTTTCTGCCCCATTGATCGGACAGCCAGCCCATAGGAATTTGTAACAGCGCCTGAGTTAAACCATAAGCACCAATGGCTAAACCTATCCACAAAGGCGAAAAGCCAATCAGGTCCTTACCAAAAATGGCAAAAACGGGGATCAGCATAAATAAACCAAGCATCCGGAAAGCAAATACCAGTGCCAAAGACCAGGCGGCACGTTTTTCCAGTGAATTCAGATGGGACATCCGCGACTCTTATCTGTGGGTTAAAAGCGGGCGGCGATTGTAGCACAGCTACAACCAGCCAACTATATAGAATCTGTCGCAAATTCGATGCGATCACGGCCTCTTGCTTTGGCCTGATACAAAGCATGATCAGCACGGCGCAACTGGCAATCAAAATCAAAGTCAGCGTCAAAGACTGCAATGCCCAGACTGATGGTCAAGTGTTGCGGTTGTGTGGACTGGGGCAATTGCATATTGCGCACCGCCAGCAATAAACGTTCTGCAGCCAGCTGGGCAGAATCTCTGTCGGTTTGAGGTAAAAACACAATAAATTCTTCACCGCCATAACGGGCCAGCACATCACTTTGGCGTAGTTCTTTTTGCAGTACTTCGGCCACAGCTATTAATACTTCGTCCCCACCGTCATGGCCTATCTTGTCGTTAATTTGTTTAAAGTGGTCTAAATCAATCATAAAAAGTGCGGCACTATGACGCTGACGCTGCAGATAAGCCAGGCAGCCCTGAATCGCATTCGCTAAGCCACGACGGTTCAGCAGGCCGGTTAAAGGGTCGTGTAAGGCTTCGTCTTTAAACTTTTGCTGGGTTTCTTCCATATAGCCCGTCAGCGCAAAGATACAATAACCTGCTGAAATTGCCGGCCAAAAAGACTGTGAGATCAGCAGGCCAGACAATAACCAGTCCGGTGCTATCAGCAACATCAAAGAGCGAAGCAAGCAAATCAGTAACCAGGCTGCAAAAACTGCAGCCATCATAAAATCAGATAAAGTAGGATGTGGCTTTAAATAGCGGAAACACCAAAAGCAGGGGCCTATCAGCAAAAAGGTAAATACAGTCATCAGATGTAAGCTGATATTTTGCTGCTGATGGTAAGAGAAATAACTGTAACAACAAGCCAGCAGTAAACCCACAGGCGCTATCCACCACCATGGCACAAGCCTGCCCGATCTTTTAAAACAAAAGGCTGTCAGCAAACTCATATTCAACGCCGACAAAGAGGTAGACAACACCAAAAGCAAACCCTGCTCAGGCCAGAAATAGAATAACCAACTGAATAATTCGGCGCTGATGGCGCCTTGCAATAAAGGTAAAGCTTTAGTGTTTTGATCCGTTGCATGCAAACGAAAACTGGCCAGCAAAAACACCAGCAAAATCTGAATCATTGCAAAGCAATACAACTGTTCTGAAGTCATGGCAGGTCAGAGGTAAGGAAGACACTTTCAACTTAGCTTCAACTGATCCAATCCGCAAATCCGGCTCAAAAACAGCTAAATAGCGGCTTGTTACTTTGTTGTTTTTCTAAGCGGCCAGCTTGCTATAATGCATGTATTTATATACAGTATCAGCAATTGAATTATTGCGTTACTGATCCGGTTTTGGCTTTGTCGCATAAAGCTTCAATCAAAATCAAACTGACCGCCCCACAGCAATTTTGCGATAATTCGTTTTCCCAGGCCGACTCAACAGGCAAGAGACCCAAGTGTATGGATAAAATAGATATTCGGGGTGCCCGCACCCATAACCTGAAAAATATTTCCCTGCAAATTCCCCGCGACAAACTGGTGGTGATCACTGGTTTATCCGGTTCAGGTAAATCCTCTTTAGCCTTTGATACGCTTTATGCTGAAGGTCAGCGCCGTTATGTCGAGTCTTTGTCGGCCTACGCCCGGCAGTTTTTAAGCCTGATGGAAAAACCCGATGTGGATCATATCGAAGGTTTATCTCCGGCCATTTCTATTGAACAAAAGTCGACCTCGCATAACCCACGCTCTACTGTCGGCACTATCACTGAAATTTACGACTACCTGCGTTTATTGTTCGCCCGGGTCGGTGAGCCACGTTGCCCTACTCATGATTTGCCTTTAGCAGCACAAACCATCAGTGAAATGGTGGATAAAGTAGTGGCCTTCCCTGAAGGCACCAAGCTGATGGTGTTAGCTCCTGTGGTGCAGGAGCGTAAAGGTGAACACGTCAAAACCCTGGAAACCTTAGCGGCTCAGGGCTATATCCGCGCCCGTATTAATGGCGAAATTTGTGATTTATCCGATCCACCCAAGCTGGACTTACACAAAAAACACACCATTGAAGTGGTGATCGACCGGATTAAAGTACGGGACGATATCAAACAGCGTTTAGCCGAAAGTTTTGAAACCGCGCTGGAGCTCTCTGGTGGCATCGCCAAAGTTGCGTCGATGGACGATGAAAAAGCGCCAGAACTGATTTTTTCTGCCAACTTTGCCTGCCCGACTTGTGGTTATTCGATGGCTGAGCTGGAGCCACGTTTGTTTTCCTTTAACAACCCGGCTGGTGCCTGCCAAAGCTGTGATGGTTTAGGTGTAAAACAGTATTTTGACGCCAATAAAGTGATAGTCAGCGATGAGCTGAGCTTGTCCGGTGGCGCTATTCGGGGCTGGGATAAACGTAACTTCTATTATTTCCAGATGCTGAAATCCCTGGCTGACCATTATGGTTTTGAGCTGGAAGTGCCTTTTGCCAGCTTAAGCAAACAGCATCAGCAGGTGATTTTAAACGGCACAGGCAAAACCGATATTGAGTTTAAATACCTGAACGACAGAGGCGACATCATCAAACGTAAGCATCCGTTTGAAGGTATTTTGCCGAATATGGAAAGGCGTTATCACGAAACTGAATCCAATGCAGTGCGCGAAGAACTGGCCAAGTATTTGGCCTCGCAAAGCTGCCCGGCCTGTAACGGCTCACGTTTACGTGAAGAAGCCCGCCATGTCTTTATTGGCAAAACTACCTTGCCTGAAGTAGTGGAACTGTCGATTGGTGACTGTTTAGAGTTTTTCCGCCAGCTGACCTTACAAGGCCAAAAAGCGCAAATTGCTGAAAAGGTGTTAAAAGAAATTCAGGACCGGCTGATGTTTTTGGTTAACGTTGGCCTGAATTACCTGAATTTGTCGCGCAGCGCCGAAACCTTATCCGGTGGCGAAGCCCAGCGGATACGTTTAGCCAGCCAGATAGGTGCAGGTTTAGTAGGCGTTATGTATGTGCTGGACGAACCCTCTATTGGTTTGCACCAGCGCGACAACGACAGATTACTCGGCACTCTGACGCATTTACGCGATTTGGGTAATACCGTCATAGTGGTCGAACACGACGAAGACGCGGTGCGCGCCGCCGACCATATTATCGACATTGGTCCTGGTGCAGGTGTACATGGTGGCTCCATTGTGGCGCAAGGTAGTCTGGAGGATATTAAAAATACGCCCGACTCCTTAACAGGCCAGTATTTATCCGGTGTGCGCAAAATTGCGGTGCCTGAAAAACGTCATGTTGGTAAAAAAGGCAAAGAATTACGGGTGTTAGGCGCTAGCGGCAACAACCTGAAAAACGTTGATTTAGAGATCCCATTTGGCGTCATGACCTGTATCACAGGGGTGTCGGGTTCTGGTAAATCCACCTTAATTAACGACACCTTATTCCGCGTTGCGCACCGGGTGCTGAACAAAGGTGAAGGCGAAGAACCTGCACCACACAAAGCCATTGAAGGCATGGAACATTTTGATAAATGTGTCGACATAGACCAAAGCCCGATAGGCCGCACACCACGTTCTAACCCTGCGACTTACACCGGCATTTTCACTGCAGTACGGGATTTATTCGCCGGTACACAGGAAGCCCGTTCCCGGGGTTATCAGGTGGGTCGCTTTAGCTTTAACGTCAAAGGTGGCCGCTGTGAAGCCTGTCAGGGCGATGGCATGATCAAGGTAGAAATGCACTTCCTGCCGGATGTGTACGTACCTTGTGACGTCTGTAAAGGCAAACGCTATAACCGCGAAACCCTGGAAGTGAAATACAAAGGCAAAAACATTCACGAAGTGCTGGAAATGACAGTGGAAGATGCCCACGCATTTTTCGAAAGCATCCCTGCCATAGCCCGCAAACTGCAAACCCTGATGGATGTAGGTTTAACCTATATCCGCCTCGGCCAGTCGGCGACTACCTTGTCGGGCGGTGAAGCCCAGCGGGTTAAGCTGGCGCGTGAACTGAGTAAACGCGACACAGGCAAAACCCTGTATATACTCGACGAGCCAACCACAGGCCTGCACTTCTTTGATATTCAGCAGTTGCTGAACGTGTTGCATAAACTGCGCGACCACGGCAACACCATAGTGGTGATTGAACACAATCTCGACGTGATCAAAACGGCAGACTGGGTGGTCGATTTAGGCCCGGAAGGCGGTAGCGGCGGCGGTGAAATCCTAATCGCAGGCACACCAGAACAAGTCGCAGCTTATGAGAAATCTTACACAGGGCATTATCTGAAGCCGCTGTTGGGGATGTGATATACCCGTCGTCCTTGAAGCTGCAGCTTTGTTGACTGCGCCATCTCGCCCCAGTCACATAGGTTTACTATGCTCCTGGGGTCTCACTGGCTTGTCGCCTCCCTGCAACTTCAAGTTACTTGGGTATAAACCCAGACACTGCTTACTAAAAAGCCCGTATTACGGGCTTTTTTATCACAGCAGATGTGTGCGTACAGCCTGCGCCGTGTAATACAGCGGGTATACCAGATGCTGCTGCTCAAGCGGTGACGAGCCCTGAGTACCGGTCAGTTTAATGGTTTTGACCGGACTACATTTTTCAATATAAGACTGCAGTGACCTGGCTCTGGTGCGTTTACCACTTTTTACTTCCAGCGGTATCACATTGCCGATGCTGTCGGCCAGAATAAACTCTATTTCCGCCCGGGCATCGCCCCAGGAAAAGGTTGGATCAATGCCAAGCGCAGCTAACTCCTGCTGCACAAAGTTTTCTGCGATGTACCCCTTGTAGTCATAGTTCTGCTGCTTTATTTCCAGATAGCTGACACCCAGCATATGGTTAAGTAAGCCAACATCAAACAGAAACAACTTGACCATATTGTCTTTTTTGTAAGCAGCTAACGGGCTGCGTGGTGTACCTTCAACAGGATAGTTTTTTAAGATCAGCCGGCACTTCTCCAGCCAAATGATGCCACTTTCCAGCTCCTGATAACGGGATTTACGCTCATACACCTGTTTGAACTTAAAGCGTTGAACAGATTCATCTATTACTGCAGCAAGCTGAGCCGGCACTGCAGTAAACACAGCTTCAATTAAACCGGCATCCACCTTGCCAGAGTACTTACCAAAATCCCGCACATAACCGGCCAGCAAATCGGCATGTACCTGTGACACCGCTTTTACGCGCTCCAGTATGCTTTGCTCAGCCAGTCCAAACCAGAGGCTAACAGCCTCCGGCATACCACCGGTAAAGTAATAATCTGTCAGCTTATCAAACAGTTTAGTGTGGGCCGCAGCGGAATTTTGCCCGGCATCATAGGCTTTTAACAGCGCTGCCTCGCCAGAGGCTAATAAGAACTCGCGGAAGGTTAACGGCCTTAAGTTATATTGCTCAACCTTGCCGACCGGAAAGGTATTTAGCAAACCTATGTTAGAGCCACTGGCGGCAATAAAGGCCTGCGGGCTTTGTTCGGCAAAAAACTTTAATGCAGTCACAGCTCGTGGGCATTCGCCAATTTCATCGAGGATCAGCAAGTCAGTTGCCATATTAAACGGCTGGCCTGTTAACAGCTCGATATTACTCAGTATATCGCTTGGGGTTAACGAACCAGCAAAAGCATCCTGCATCTGCGGCGACTCAAGAAAATCTACCCGCAGTACCTTTGCAAAGTGTTGGCCAAATAACTCTTGTAGCAAATAGGTTTTACCCGTTTGCCTAGCACCGTCAATCAGCAGGGGCTTACGCTCAGGTTTTTGTTTCCAGCGCAGTAATGCTGTCAATAAATCCCGTTCCATAGCCCTACCTTAGTACTGTCATTTTGTGCCAACATTACACTTTTGTGCGGATAAAAACAAACAGAAACACACTTTTATGCGCATAAAAGTGTTTGTTTATACATTTTTATGCGCATAAAAATGTGAAGCATTGGAGTGGTTAGCAAAAATCGGCATGGTGCAATGATCTGTGTACAAGGATTTCAATCAAAGGCTCTCAGCTTAAAACCTTTCTCAAAAATTGTTTCTCTGTGCATCGCTAAAAACTCGGCCTGTGGGCTGAATTTGTCTGGTAAAAAAATACTTTTGCCATGAAAGCTTTTTATAGATGAGTCAAAGAAGTAGTCATTGGTATGATCAATTTTACTCGACACCACAACACGATAACTTTCATCAATAGTCAGTAGCCCCAAATCAAAAGCCTTGTCATGTAAAGCGGAAAGAGCTAAACCATTGCTTGGGTTTAAACGGTTATGAATATCCTGACTCCAAGGCACTATATGACTGGCAATCAATAAATTCGGCACTGCTAAACCACTGATACAACAACGATTATTGTAGGCACTTAATACCGCAGCTCTAAAATAAGACTGACCTAACCGAATCTGGGTGACGCTTTCTTTGCTCATTCCTTGATAATTCATAGGTTGCTGTTCACGGACATCAAGCCACTCGGCTTGTAAAGGATCTGCCAAAAGAGATACTGCGGCGTTCATCTGTTCAGAAAAAGCCAACCAGTCTGTTTTCATTTCCAACCACATAGCACGATCTGCATTAGAAGCTCCTTTCAAACCAACACGTCCTGTTGAAGTGATAGCAGGATCTAAACTAGCAATATTGGTTAACTTCATCGCTAATGAAGAGGGGGTTCGCCCCATGAGAGTAGCGTACTGAATAATTTCAGGGTTACGTGCATGCAGCCTTCCAAAAGGTAAACGAACATAAAGGCTATAGACCACCAACAGCTGCTGCCTAACCCAAGGTTTTGACTCTGCCAACCTAAACGTCCTTTGTTTTGATGCCTCTTGAAGTTACTTTGCCAGGTTAAGTTTGTTTTTCAAAGTAAATCATTGTTTTAGATAGCTTAACCCTCACCCAGGCCAAGGCAACTCACCATCCAGCAGAAACAACTCCAGCGGATAGGCATAAAGCTCTGCTTCGCCTTGTTGTTTAAATACCACTAAGTCGGCGCAGAGTTCGCAGAGCCAGAGGCTGGTGTGGTCGGGTTTGGTGCTGGTAAAGGCATTGGGAGAAAACAGGCCAACGCAGATGCCTTGATTTGGGTCGCGGGCGGACTGGTATTCGAATAATTCGACTCCGGCATGTCGCATCGCAGTGCCCAGTTGTTGGCTCTGTTGGTAGTTGGTTTTGGCTGTCAGCTCAGCGCTATAAGTGCTGAAGGGCGGCTGATGCAAAGCCACAGCTTTGGCTGAGCTATAGCCGACTTTAAGCAAGCTATGTTGTGATCTCAGGCTGTTTTTGGGGGCCGTGGCCTCTATTGAATACCAGAAAATAAATCTGTAGTAGGCCGATTCCGCCAGAGTGGTTGTGACAGCACAGGCACCATAAAAAATACCGGGTTCAAACACAGAACCAAAACGTGAACCCCATTGCAGTGGCGGGTAACGAAAAGGTGATTTCAGCAAATAGTGCAGTGGCTCTGTCGCTTCTGGTAACGCCGGTTTGACGTTTTCCAGTAGTTGTTCCAGCACAGCCTGTTCAGCCAGGGTGTCGACATAACTCAAAGTAGCCACCTGTTGCTGGCTTTCGACCAGCCGGAACAGTTGCCCGCTGAGTTTTTTGATCTGCTTTGGCCCTTCGCAGCTGGTCCAGAGCGCTTCTGGTACAGCAGCTGGCACTATAATTTGCCCCGCATCGCATCCACAAACTGCAGCACCTGCATCAGGCCCTGAATGCTCTGCACCTGCTGTGCCGGTATACCACCTGTGACTTTGTTGGGGCTGTGCATAAAGTGTTTAATCCAATCCGGGTCACCACCGGCCAGACTATATAAGGCGCGGGCAACACGAATAAGCAGCAAAGCCAGCTCCCCTTGTTTTGACGCAGGGTCCAGCGCCGGATTTTGTTTTAAACGGCTGACCGCAGTGCGGTGTACGCCTAACACGGCAGCTAATTCCGCCTGCTTTAACCCCAGTTGTTCAGCCGCATTTAATACAGCTTTGGCTAATACCAGTTGGGGTTGTGGAGCTTGTTGTAGCACAGCTGTCATTGCACACCTCGTGGTTTTAATAAACCAAATTGTCGCTTATGCACAAAGTATAGACTTTATGTGCAATATGCACAAACTTATCACTTTAAGGTTTTTAATAAAGCCGCGCTAAAGTCTATCTTTTCATTACTCAACTGCCGGTAATCAAAATAAGGTGTCACCAGTACTTTGTTGATGGGATCTATCGCAAACTCCTCGTTCAGCCAATGCAGCTGACAGCCTAAACCACGCTCAATCAGTTGCTTCGCATGAGTGCGGCCTGCTATTAAATGAATAGTGTTCCCGGCAGGCTTTAGCTGTGGCATATCAAATAACAGAGCTGTATCTGAAGCTTGTTGCAGTAAAAACTGGTCACGATACTGCTGCCAGCTGGCGGCCTGAGTCGGGAAGCTAAATAGCTTTGGCTCCAGAGCACAGAGTAATTTGGCGTAGACATTAAACAACTTGCGCCAACCGTTGCCACAGTGCTGATAAATCAGGTCTATATCGCCCTCTTGCAAAGCTTCACAGTCAAATAGCTGCTGGTACTGTGGCATTTTGGGTCTGTTTTCCACATAAACCCTAAAGCTGGCGTTTTGATCCCCTAATCCAATCACGTTTTGCTGTCTCATCCGGTAAAAACTGCCGTTATGGTAAAGGATTTTTATCCATCAACCCACAGCAAATCTGCAGGAGCTGTGGCGGCGAGAGAGCGCAGCCAACAAAGCTGTAGCGGCAAGTACGACAGGTATTGTCAGTCCGCGAATTGCTGTCGCATCGCAGGACTTGCCAGCATATCCCACAGCAAATGCAGGTTTAACCTGATGCTATTGGCCTGCTCTTCAGCAAAAGCTTCCAGCTGTTGCAAAGACCTTTTTGGATACCAAAAACCAGCCAGCACCACAGCTTCGGGCTGACGCATGCTGGCTAAATCCAGCAAAGGGTTATGATTGAGCAGCAATAAATCCGCGGTTTTACCCACAGCCACTGAACCTGTTTCTGCTGCCATACCTGTAAAAACAGCGGGATTAATAGTCGCGGTTTGGATCACTTCTAAAGGGGTTAAACCTGCCTGCTGATAAAGCGCCAGCTCGTCGTGTAAACCAGAGCCTGCAAAGACAAAAGAGTCGGGCGTGTCTGTGCCTGCCAGAATTTTTACACCGGCTTGCTGCGCTTGTTTCAGTTGCTGCTGCGCTAACTGCAGTAATCCGGCATGTACATTCAGGCCCTTGCTGTCATACGCGTTTTTCAACATGCCATCCGCATCACCCTGCCAGAGTAACTGCAGCAGATAAGGCACAAACTTCAGCCGTTCATCTTGCCGGAATGCCGGATCTCCGGCTTTAGCCCCCAGCTGCAGCGTTAATAAAGTGGGGCTCCACCAGGTAGTGGATAACGCCATTTGCTGCATCAGTTGCCGGCACAACGCAGGGTTTTGACTTTGTAGCAGTTCACGCCATTGTTCTGGCTGAAAACTCCGGCTCAGCGCTTGCTGTTTATAGGTTTTGACCGCATCGGCACATTCAAAAATAAACAGCCTGCCATGCTCCACGCTACGCTGGCCTGCGTCTAACATCTGCGAAAAAGGCACCAGCCAGGGTTGATGCCCGGCCAACGCCAGATCAGCCTCTTTGGCTGCAGCCACTAACCACTGGTATTGCTGTAGGTTCAGCTTTTCATAGACTTTAATAAAATCAGTGCCTTGCGCCTTGTAATGCGCCACTAAAGCGCTGGCATCAGCAGCAGATTGCAGTTTAAAAAAGGCCGGGTAGCTGGCCGGTACTTCAGCACCGCCATTAAGCTGATAACTGCTGTGCAACCAATAATTCGGGCTGGTTCGCTTCCCTGCTTGCAGTTCCTGCTGCCAGCGTTTTCTGTCTGCTGTGCAGGCCTGAAAACTATCAGGCTGTTGCATACAACCCGATAAATCCCGTACTGCAGTCACACCTGCAGCTAACCAAAGCGGATGATGCAACACAGGGGAAAGTTGTAACGAATGAGTGTGCATATCGCTCAAACCCGGCATTAAAAAACGCCCGGCCGCATGCACCTTTAAACGACCATCAGCCATCAGTTCTGTGTGAACTGCTGTGCTTTGATCCCTGACCACTGCATCAGAAGCCGTAATCTTGCTAATACGGCCCTGATCAATCCATACCGCCTGATGTTGGATAATTTGGCCAGTCTCCACATCGACAACAGTAACGTTATCGAGCAGCAAAGGTGCGGTACTGGCTGGGCCCGGTGCTTCTGGCAGAGGCCAACTGACACAACCAACCAGCACCAGAAAACTGAACAGCAGTAAAGCAACCAATGACAGTGTGATGTGTTTTAACAGAGAAAACAGCCGATACATAAAAAGCTCCGCTTGCTGAATTATCAGCAGAATAGCGGGGTGGATGTGAAAAGGGCGTCAAAGCTTTGGCCAGATTAAGTGGACTATCAGTTGTTGTTCCAATCGATTTAGTTGCAGCTCGAGCCCGGTTTGCTGGCAGAGCCGCTGCACTATACCCAGACCCAAACCATAACCACTACTTTGCCGGCCTTTGGCGAATAAGGCAGTCAGCTCTGTTGGTTGGTCTTCGTCGTGCAGCGGGTTTTGGATCAGCAATTGCTGTGAGTCCGCGCTGATAGAAATAGTACCGGGCGCGCTATGTAAAAAAGCATTTTGCAGTAAATTGGTCAGCACCATTTGCAGTAATACAGGGTTGAGTTGCAACTGTAGATCCGGCGCTATCTGTAGCTCTAACTCAATATTTTTACCATCTAACAAGGGTGATAAGTTCAGGATTAATTGCTCTACCAAGCCTGCTAATTTGATGTTTTCAGTCTGGCCCAGATGCTGCTCCCGCGACATCGCCAGTAAGGTGCTGATCA
>CAMLSF010000069.1 GCA_946482615.1 uncultured Chromatiaceae bacterium
GTATGCAGCTTGTAGCCTTTTTTCGTCAGCTGTTGTTGTACTTCTGCTGAAAACGGAGCGTAAGGTTCCATAGTGATTTGATCTTTGGGCAATAACTGGTGATGAAAACGTGGGGCAGCCACGGCGTTTTGCAGTGGCATGGCAAAATCGTACAGGTTGGTGATCACCTGAAAAATAGAAGTGATGATAGTAGAACCACCCGGCGTGCCAACCACCAGCTGCACTTTGTTGTCCTGCACTATCAGGCTCGGCGTCATGGACGACAGCATACGTTTGCCGGGCGCTATGGCGTTGGCGTCATTTCCCACCACACCAAAAGCATTGGGCACACCGGGCTTGGAGGAGAAATCGTCCATTTCGTTATTCAGTAAAAAACCTGCACCTTGCACCACCACACCGCTGCCAAAATCCAGATTCAATGTATAAGTGTTAGACACCGCATTGCCGTGTTTATCCAAAATAGAGAAGTGAGTGGTGTGGTAGCCTTCAAGGCCTGGCTTGATGGCTTTAGTCTCAGAAATAGCGAGCGGATTAATTTCTTTTGCGCGCTGATCCAGGTAGGTGCTGTCGAGTAATTGCTGCTGCGGCACTGTAACAAAACCCGGGTCGCCCAAATACTCTGCCCGGTCAGCATAAACCCGTTTTTCCAGCTCAGCTATTAAGTGCACATACTGGCTGCTATTGTGTTTGACGTTTGTAAAATCGCTGCTGCGCCGCTGTTTTAAACCTAATAATTGTGCCAAAGCTATGCCACCTGAACTTGGTGGAGGCGCGCTAATCAGTTGTTTATCCTGCCATGGCGTGACTAAAGCCTCACGCCAGCCTGCGCGGTAGGCTGCTAAATCCTGCATAGTGACGAGGCCATTGCCCCGCTGCATTTCTGCGACCAGAAGCTCAGCCGTTTGACCTTTATAGAAATCGTCCGGGCCCTTTGCAGCTATGCGTTTTAAGGTTTCGGCCAGTTCAGGCTGTTTGAAGTTTTCGCCCGCTTTCATAGCGCCAAAATACTGCGCAAAGTTGGTTTTCCCCTCTAGTTGCTGCAGTAAATCGGCACGGTACTGGTACTGATTTGCTGCCACGGTAAAACCTGTTTCCGCGTAATAAATAGCTGGGGCTACTAAATCCTGCCAGGGCAGGGAGCCGAACTTTTTATGCGCCAGCCATAAGCCCATCACAGTGCCTGGTACACCACTGGCTTTGTGACCAATCAGACTTAAATTCTCAATCACCTGCTTGTCGGCATCTAAAAACATATCCTTGTGCGCCGCTGCCGGTGCTGTCTCGCGGTAATCGAGGAAATAAGGTTTACCCTCAAACCAGACCAGCATAAAACCACCACCGCCTATATTGCCGGCTTCAGGGTAAGTCACTGCCAGAGTAAAAGCCGTGGCTATGGCGGCATCGACCGCATTACCCCCTTTACGCAGAATTTGCTCAGCCACTAAGGCCCCGTATTGATCAGGGGAGGCGACTGCGCCGCTTGTTAGGCTTTGGGTTTGGGCAGTGGTTTCTGCTGCCTGCAAAGGATGAAAAAACATCGAAAACGACAGCACTAGCATTGCAGAGATAAAGCGGTAAGCCATAACAAACTCCTTGGTGGGTTTGTTCTGTTCTATCCTTTCGACCACTCAATTGCAAGAGGGGTGTTAAAACTACTTTTATGATCTGAATGCTGAAATTCTAATTGTATGAATGGCTTAGTATCGAATAGTCTGGAGTTTCAACAGAAGTGATGACATGGATGCGGCTTTATTGGTGAGTTGTTCGTATGATGACGTCACAGACGACTCACTCTGGAGGTGAAAGAGCAGTTAGCTTTGCTTGACTTATGTTTCCCCGGAAACTAAGGTGCAAAAACCAAAGGAGATACAAATGCATACAACAACACAGCCGCTTTGTGCACTGGAAGATCATCTTGGTTTTTGGTTACGTTTTGTCTCTAACCATGTGACTGCCCGCTTTGAGAAATTAATTGCAGCCCATGGCCTGACGGTGACTGAATGGGTCGCTTTGCGCACTTTATACACTAAAACAGAGAATACTCATGCTGAGCTGATTCAGGCTTTAGGCATGACTAAAAGTGCTGCGTCTAAAGTGGTTACCCGCCTGGAAACCAAAGGTTTAGCAATGCGAACCAGCACAGTACACAGTGCCAAAGAGCAATTTATTGTATTAACACCGCAAGGGCGGGATTTGTTGCCTGTATTGGCGGCTTGTGCCGATGACAATGAACAGTTCTTTTTTGGTCATCTGGATTTGGGGACCAGACAAGCTTTGCAGCAGTCGATGATGGATTTAACTCAACATCACCAATTCACACAGCTGCCAGTCAAATAAGCAGGCTTTTTACTTTGGAAAATGTTCAATGTGCTGTTCACCTTTGCGGCCAAAATAGCAAACATGACGACCTGCAATCCAGACGATATAGCCTGTACAACCAGCCTGCATGGAGATCAGCTTAAACTCCGGGTACAGGATCTCACCTTGTTGTGCACCCAGAATAGCGCCTTTGAGCACTGTAGCGTCAAAGTTTTGAGCTATCTGCTGATCTGAAGGGGCCATGTGGAGTATCAGATGTTGATCATTGTTTAAATGGTAGGTGGTTTGTTTGGCTCTGTAATCCACCAGATAAGATTCCACCCCTGCAGCCGATAAAGTGGCAACCACCTGGCCAAAATGAATTTGCCCGGTTTGTGATGCATGAAACACCTGATTGATACTGTCGATGATGGCGTTGTCCATTTGATTCTCCTGCTATTACCGAAATGGTTTCCGTGGAAACTTGATAGATGATAGTTTCCGTGGAAACTAAAATCAAGTGCCGGATTATTGTTTTTCTGCAGCTGAGGTATCCCACAGTAAAAAGATTTCAGTTTCTTTTTTTGAAAACCTTCCTTTTTCAATAATAGCAACTAGAGTTTTCGAAACAGGTAAAAATGGTAAAACCAATACATCCTGTTGCTCGAAGTAAAAACAAACCCAAAGGAAGGAATACTGCAGATGAAATCTATATACAGCTTATCTGGTCTTAGTCTTGTGAGTTTGGCTTTGGCTCTGACTAGTCCTGTTTCGGCAGAGCAGCAAAGTTATGCAGCCTCAGATCCGGCCGCTGCCTGTCCTGTTGACCCAAACTGGGTCAGCAACCCATCTATGCCAACAGAGGTTAAAAAAAGCGGTTCAGACGGCAGCTCCAATTTTTGTGATTTTTACCAGTTTTCTAATCAGGCTTTTTTATATCTGATGTCACAAAACAGCAAAGGGCAACGCAACTTTATGGATCTGAGTGTTTACCCTTTGCTGGAGTTTGATGCCAAAGGTAATCCGGTCAATTCCTGTGACGAAAAGGTCACAGGCGCAACTTTAAGAACCAGCCTGGATAAAGGTGACAGCACTTCTATCTCAACGGAACAGGCAGGAGATGGCGCTACTATTTATGCGCAGGATGGTAATGTTGTCTATTACGATGTGCGTTTTGATAAAGGCATGTGTAGTCTGTCGGGCAGTGCGGTGGAGCTGCAGAAACAAAATCTGATTAACTTCCCGTCCGGTACCACTGAAATAAAAGCAGCCTGGAAGCTGTTGTCTGCTGCTGAAGTGGCAGCTGGTACTTTTGTCACTCAACCCCAGACCATTGGGGGTCAAAACGTGACTTTAGGTTTAGTCGGCATGCATCTGGCTATTGCAACCACAGATCACCCGGAATTTGTCTGGGCAACCTATGAGCACAGAGTCAACTCTCCGGATTGCACCCCGGCTACGCCTCAGCCTGCCTCCCCCTGGACTTTTGCCAGTGCCAGTTGCACTGCAGGGTTACCTGGTACAGCAATCAGCGGTAATGACTGCAACTTTAATAACCCTCTGGAAAATCAAACTGCACCTACAGGCGTACCAACGAACATTTGCCGGGTTCATCCTTATGGCACAGCTGCAGGTGATTTAAAAGCCGCTGAAAATGTGGCAGATATTCAAGCGCAAAACCGTGGTATAGGGGCTTTGGTGTCTGCTGCTGGAGCACCAGCCGGCATGCCGGTGTTGGGCAATTATTTTAATGTCGGCGCTTTGTGGGTCAGTGACATTTCTAAAAGTTCAGGTGGGGTGGGTGTACCTAATGAGCGGGGTTCGTTACGCTTAGCCAACACAGTGGCTGAAACCACATTCCAAAACGTTGATTTACAAAAAAGTTTTGCCAGTAACTGCTTTGGTTGCCATAACTATGTGGGGACAGGCCAGACGGTCAGTAACAATATTACGTCGCAAAATCTGAGCCATATCTTTTTAGATGTAAAAATTGGGCAAGGTGAAAATGTGGACGTAACATCCCCTACAGTGATTAGCAACAACAGTGCTGCTGCAGGTATCTGTGGTGGTGCAACAGGAGTCTGCCAAAACGCGGCCAGTAATCTGAAATGGAACGGTAACTGGACCAACGCCAATGCCAGTGCTGGTTCTGTCTGCGGTTGTACAGCCCAATAAGGTCAGCTAAACATGGGGTCAGAGATCTGACCCCAAATAATTAATACCGCCAGGTGATGGATGCTTGCCACTGGCGTGGTGCACCATAATAGGCCTGAGTCCAGTACAGGCTTTCGTAGTATTTTTTATCTGTGACATTCATCCCATTCAGCGCCAATGACAGGTTGTCATTGAGCTGATACCGCACAAACAAATCCAGTAAAGCATAACTGTCCTGCGTGATGGTGACATCGGCTTCAGGGCTGGTGTAGACACTATCCTGCCATTGTACGCTGGCACCAAAAGATAAATCCGGCAGCAGTTCAGGATAATACACACCGGAAACTTTGACTAAGTCACGGGGTACATAAGTGCGTACCTGTTCGCCGTTATTGCCCTCAACACTATGCAGCCAGGTGTAGCCCAGACTCAGGTTGAACTGATCCGTGACAGAACCGATCAATTCAAGTTCAGCCCCTTCTGAGCTGTAATCCAGACCACTGTAGGTATTCACGCCGTTGACCACCCCGATAAACTCACCGACATTGTTTAAGTCGGAACGAAACAAGGCAAAGCTTGCTGTGGCGCGGGAATTATTTAACGAAAATTTAGTGCCTATTTCGCTGTGTTCACCCTGAGCCACCCCCAGCGCGTTAAAGTCCGTATCAACAAAAGACTGAGGCGTAAAAACCTCACTGTAGCTACCGTAAAACGCCAGGCTATCATTGAGCTGATACATAGCGCCGACATAAGGCACAGTTTCGTCTGCATCGGATGACGCATCCACGCCATAGTTATAACCACTTTGTTGCACTGACATAGTTCGGGCACCAGCCAGAACTGACAGTTGATCGGTCAAATGCAGGCGGGTGGCAAAATAGGCTGATTGATGAATTTGTTTGTCTTTGTGACCTGTGCTGTAAGGGTCAGTGTCATCAAATACACCTTTGACTGAATTACCCAAAGCCCAGTCGCTGCCAAGCACCGGATAACCTGTTTCGTAGTCGTAAAAGGACTGGCCAAACAAATCAATATGGGCATAGTTTACCCCCAGCATTAGTTCATGCTGTCGACCCGCTAAGTTAAATTTGCCTGTCAGATACAAGTCACCCATTTTTTGGGTTTCGTCCATATCGTAGCCATAGGCATAACCCAAAAGACCAATTTCAGTGCCGCGCTCTGGCGTGCCATACACATAAAATAATTCAGAGTCCATGCGGCTGTCGTTTTGACTCAGGTGCAGATTCAAACTCCAGTCGGCGGATAACTGATGGCGTAGCTCGGCAAAACTTTGTTTACTTTTTACATCTCGAAAGGCCCAGTCTGTGGCTGTGTTGGTGGATACCGCATAATCTGTGGCTGTGCCATCAGTGTAATAAAGTGGCAATGCCCCGGACATACTGCCATCCACTTTATTGTTATTACTGCTATGGCCGAAAGTGAACAGGGTGTTGTCGCTCAGATCGTATTCAGCGACCAGATAAATCAGGCCGTTGTCGTCAGATTTACGGTCCAGATAGGAGTCTGCGGATTCTTTAGCGGCGACAGCGCGACCACGCAGATCTTCAGTCAAACTGCCGGATACATCAGCTTCAGCCCGGCGCATTTGTTCTGAGGCCACAGATAAAGTGCCATAAGCGGCCAGATCTTGAGTTGGACGCTTGCGGATATAGTTGACTGTAGCGGATGGGTTGGCAAGACCTGTGACCAAACCCGCAGCCCCTTTGATCACTTCAATTTGTTCAAAAGCTGCAGTGTCGTACTGACCATTGGTTAAGCCGGATGAGAAAGGCACACCTATACCGTCGTACTGAAAGTTGACCACATCAAAACCACGGGCTGTGTAATAAGTACGGTCTGTTTCGACACTTTCTACCGTCACACCCGGGGTGTAGCTTAAGAGTTCATTAACCGAATGCAGTGAAAAATCTTCAATTTGTGGTCTGGAGACCACAGTCACGGTTTGTGGGGTTTCATACAGAGTTAAATCCAGTTTAGTGGCGGTACGACTGTCGCCCTGTTCGCCATAAACTGCGATGACTTCGACATCAGACTCTTCGGTGTTTTGCGCCAGAGTGACGGTACTTAAACCGGCCAACGAAAATGCCAGACTGATCTGAACAGCTTTAGATAAAACTGAGTAGTTAAAGGACGGCTGCATAATTGAGTTCTCTACAAAACAAGGAGTTAGCAAATAAATGGCACCGATCTTATTGAGAATTAATATCAAATGCAAGTGGTTCGCAACAACATAACTTAACTTTACTCTGCGGGTCTGAGCAAAAATACTGATAGGAAAAACCTGCTGATGCTATGCTGCTGATATCAGGTAAAACCTGCTGAATTCAGGAGCAGAAGCCTATGAAAATGATCTATACCCACGAAAACAGGCTGATTGTCAGCAATATCAAAAATATTCTGCAGCGCCGTGGTTTTGAGGTTTTTATCAAAAATGAGCATGCCGTCAGTCTGATAGGTGAAGTATCGGCTTTTGATAGCTGGCTGGAGCTCTGGCTGGTGGATGAAAAAGATTTTGCCTTAGCCAGCATGATTTTAACCAACCTGAAACTTGACTGCGAAGAAGCAGACTGGCACTGCAGTAAATGTGCGGAGGAAAACGCTGCTTCGTTTGAGCTGTGCTGGAACTGTGGGACTGAGCAGGGCATGTAAGGCCAGAGTACAGGCGGCTGCAATAGCCACCCGTAGTCCGGATCCTGTGGGTTAAATTTTTGCGTTTGATGTTTGTTTGGTGCTTTTCACCATATCCCGCACATCTTTTAGCAGCTGCTGCGCATCGTAAACTACACCGTCTTTGATGGTATAACGCACGCCTTTGCTGCGCTCCGGCTCATTATTGGCATTTAAGCGATAATGACCTGTGCCATAAAGCACTTTAAAATTCGCCAGCGGGTTTTCCGCAACTATCACCATATCGGCTTTTTTACCCGGCACTAAGCTGCCAATGTCTTTTTCCATACCCAAAGCTTCGGCGCCATTTAAGGTAGCGACTTGTATCACTTCCAGCGGATTAAAGCCTGCTTCACGCAGCAGCTCCAGCTCCTGAATATAAGCAAAACCATAAATCTTATAGATATAACCAGCGTCCGAACCCGCTGTGACCCGGCCGCCATGGTTTTTAAAATCATTTAAAAACTGGAACCAGATGCGGTAGTTTTCGCGCCAGGCGATTTCCTGATCCGTGGTCCAGTCAAACCAGAAGGAGCCGTGCGCATACCGGTTTGGCTTAAAGAAGTTGGTTAAGGTCGGCAGGGTATAGTCCTGATGCCATTCGGCATTACGCTGCGCGCTGGCATCCCGGGTGGCTTCATAAATGGTCAGGGTTGGGTTGATGGTAAAGTCCAGTTTGATCAGCTCATCCCGCACTGCATTCCATTTCTCTGATCCCGGCGCTGCGGCCTGTTTCCATAACAAGCCTGCGTTGGCGAATCTGTCCTGTTCGTTCTGATAGTTGTAGTTGGCAGGGTAATTCTGGATCACCTGACCTGTGAACAGGGCCTCAGGTAAACCATACCAATGTTCCATCGAGGTTAAACCCATGCGGGCGCTGTCCAATGCATTGGTGCCCATCACGTTGAGCTGAGCATGGTGCATCATAGTGCCAAGCTGTTGTTTTTTCGCTTCATCCAAAGCGGCCGAAATAATAGCAGGGGTAGAGCCAAAAAATTTAATACCCGCAGCACCGGATTTTTTAATAGTGCGTACCCAGTCTCTGGCTTGTTCCGGGCTGAACACAGGTTTGCTCAGGCCCTGACCAAAGCCGATATAGGGCACAATACGAGGCGCTACTATAAGGTTTTTCTCTGAGGCTTTGACATGGCGCATAGTCCAGTCGACGCCATTAAAACTGCCGGGCTCGCGCACTGTGGTAATGCCGTGCGCCAGCCAGAGTTTAAATACGTATTCGGCCGGAGTGCCCTTGGCTGAACCACCAATATGGCCATGCATATCAATAAAACCCGGCAGAATATACATGCCACTGACATCCATTTCCTGATCACCGGATTGGGCTACAGGCCTGCCTTCAGGCAAGATGGGCACGCCCGGATTGCCAACAGCGGTAATTTCAGTGATGCGATCCTGTTCTATCACTATATCGACAGGGCCAACAGGAGGAGCACCTTCGCCGCTGATGTATGTACCACCGCGCAAAATCAGACGTTTATAAGGGCCTTCTCCTCTGTCACGCTCTGGGGCAGATGGAGTGCGTTCTGTTGTATCTGATAGTGCGTCAGCTGACACTGACAACACCGCAACGATCAATGCAGCATGGAATAACAGGCGAATAGGCATAGGTTGTCCTTCATTATTATTGTGTTGGGTATGCTTTGTTTCACTATGGCAAGCTGTGACCAGGCCCGCAACTGAATACGTCTAACAGGGTTATTGGGGCGATAATCCGTTTGCATTTTGTCAGGAACAGAAAGCTTAGTGGCTGATTTTCTTTAGATTGTTGATGGTCAATATAAGTGGTTTCGCATATACTGAAATGCCTTCGCGGCCGACCTTCATATTCCAAAATAAAACAAGGGAGAGCCCTCTTGAACAGATCCACATTACCAATCCACATTTTTGCCACTAAAGTCAGCTTGTTAGGTGCCGCTATTGCTGCAGCCCTGTCCTGCACTGCCTGGGCTGAAGAAAAAGCTCAGACTACTGATGAGGAGCAAATTGAAACCATTCAGGTGACAGCCACCAAACGTACCCAGGTGATTTATGAAGTGCCTTTAGCTATCAGTGCTTTTAGTGGTGAAGCACTGGCAGAGCAGGGTATCAGTGACCTGACTGATGTAGGTAAATTTGTGCCTAACCTGAATGTGACAGGTTTTTCCGCCGGACATACTTCCTCTGCGAATCCTTTTATCCGCGGCATAGGTTTGCAGGATCACCTGATCACTACAGATCCCGGTGTCAGTGTGTATGTGGACGGTGTTTATCTGGGGCGTCAGGTAGGTCAGAACTGGAACCTGAGCAACATTGAACGTATCGAGGTATTACGTGGCCCTCAAGGGACTTTGTATGGCCGTAACTCCATTGGTGGTGCTATCAATATCATCACCAAACAGCCGGATGAAGTGGCTGTGACTAAAGTTGCGCTTGAAGGCGGCAGCCGTGGCCGTGCCAAAGCTGATGTTTTTGTAAACCGTGAGCTGACCGATACGCTGGCCTTTAACTTTAATGCCGGCTACAACCAGCGTGATGGCCTGGGTAAATTTATCAATGTGCCTGATGCTGAATACGATGTAGGTGAAACAGAGGAAGCTTATGGCCGTTTTTCCGTCAAATTTACGCCAAACGATGATTTTAGTCTGGTGCTGACTGCAGACGGTAATGACGGCGAAGGTGGTTTACGTCCGTACACTGTGTTGATAGATGAAGTACCCACAGGGGCTTATTACACCGGCATGCGTTTTGGTGCTCCAACCCCAACTGGTCCTTTGCGTAATTCGGATCTGGCACCAAATATTTATGACAATGCGACCGGTACCCGTGAAGTCACAACGGTCAGCAATGAAGCCAGTGGTGTGTCCTTAACCGCCGACTGGAGTCTGAACGACGAGCTGTCGACTAAAGCTGTGCTGAGCAACAGAACTTCTGAATACAAAGCCGGTCTGGATGACGACGGTACTATTTACGAGCTGGACCATTACCCTGAGCGGGGTGATGCTGATCAAACTTCAGTGGAATGGCAGTTATCCGGTGTTTATGACGAGATGGACTTTGTTTCAGGCTTGTACTGGTTTGAAGAGAAAGGCAGTAACCGTCAGGGTGAAGACTCCCGTTTTAATGGCGGCGCTAATACACTGGAATTAGATCAAACCTCAACCAGCCGTGCTGTGTTTGCCAATCTGGGTTATCAGCTGACGGACGATTTACGTCTGGCCGGCGGTGTCCGTTTTAACAAAGATAAAAAAGACGTTCTGGCTAATGTCGGCATTGGTCCTTTTGCTGCCAGTGATGAATGGAGCCAGATGAGTTATGACTTATCGGCCAGCTATCGCCTTGAAAATGGCATGAACCTGTACGGCAGCATTCAAAGTGGCTATCAGTCAGGCCAGTTCCCGGCCCGTCCTTATTGCTTATTTGGCAACCCTGAATGTTTAGTGGCCACAGACAATATCACCGCTGTGAACTATGAAGTGGGTGTGAAAGGGCAGGTCACTGATACTTTTAGTATGAGTGTGGCTGTGTTTAACACCGTATTTGATGACTTGCCTTATCAGGTCAGTACCACGGCAGAAGGTGGCTTTAGCACCACCAATCTGGTCGTCAGCCAAACCTCACGTGGTGTGGAATGGGAAAGCACAGTGTATTTCTCTGATGCCTTTAAACTGCATAGTGCGCTGGGTTGGATTGACGTGGATGTGGATGAAAAAGACGGCGTTAAACCTGTTGCACCTTTAACTCCGGAGCTGACCGCTGCTATCGGGCCTTCGTATGAGTTTGCGCTGGCAAGCGGTGCCACTATTACCACCCGTATCGACTATTCATTCCGTGATGAAATGTATGGCGAGCCAAGTTCTGATCCGGGTCGTTTGACCCAAATCGACAGCCGTGAGCTGGTGAATATGGATATTGCGTACAGCCCGGCCAGCGGCGACTGGACCCTGGCTTTGTACGGTCACAATATCTTTGATGAACGTTATGACAATGCCCGCTTAAATACAGGTGATTATGTACTCAGAATTCTGAGTAACGATGCCAGCGAGTTTGGTCTGCGGTACACAGCACAATTCTGATCCTGAACAGCTGTACTTTAAAAGCCCATGGTTATGCTTGCCATGGGCTTTTTATTTAAGTTTTTGCCTGAGTTTTTTGTCCGTTACTTCCTACTCCATCCACTCTATCCGCTTTAGGGGGTTTGTTTTTGCCGCATCATCCGGGGTTAGCAGACCGGCTATCCTTAGGTAGGTGCTGTCTCATACCTGGGTCTGATCCTGTCATCCTTTGAGCTGATGCTCATGCAGCCAAAGCACGGCTGCGACGGCGTTTTTGTTTAAGTAACCTATAGTCAAAGTGGTGTAGATCTCTGTGCAGGGCAGTACAAGTGCCGGAGCTATGATTTTTTAATCAGGAGCAAAATTCATGCGGAACACAAAGTTCGATTTATCTTTTTGTCTGCTGTTGCTGTCAGCACAATTTACTGTGCTGGCGCAGGATAAACCTCAGGTGTCGGTCGCCGAAGTACTGAAGATGAATGTAGTGAGCTGGAAAGAGTTTACCGGCCGGCTGGAGTCGCCTGAAAGCGCCGAGATAAGACCCAGAGTTTCAGGTTATGTGGACGAAGTATTGTTTGTTGAAGGCTCCCTGGTGAAAGAGGGGCAAGTGCTGTTTAAGCTGGATGACCGGGCCTTTAAAGCTGAAGTCAGTCGCCTGAAGGCTGAGCAGAAAGTCGCGGAAAGTAAGTACTCGCTGGCGCAAACTGAATACCAGAGAGCCGCTGATTTGATCCAACAATCGGCCATTTCCAAAGAGACGCTGGATGTGCGTAAGTCTCAGTTAAATCAAACCTTGAGCAGCATTGAAGCCATTAAAGCTGCTGTAGAGCTGGCCGAATTAAACTTAAGTTACTGCAGTGTTGAATCTCCTATTACCGGTCGTATTTCAAAAGCTATTGCCACCAAAGGCAATTATGTCAATGCAGGCGAATCTGTGCTGACGTCTGTGGTGTCTACCGGCAAAGTTTATGCGTATTTTGATACGGACGAGCAAACCTACCTGAGTTATGTGCGGCAGATCAGAGCAGGCGCTTTACCCAGCGCCCGTGAAGTGCAGTATCCGGTGCTGATGGGCCTGGCGGATGAAAGTGATTATCCGAATCATGGCTTACTGGATTTTATCGACAATAAAGTGGATGCCAAAACCGGCACTATCAAAGGCAGAGCTGTGTTTGATAATACAGATGGGCGCTTGATCCCCGGGCTTTTTGCCCGGATCAAAGTTGTAGCTAATGCATCTGCAGAGCGGCTGCTGGTGTTGGATAAAGCCATTTTGAGTGATCTGAATAATAAATATGTGATGGTGCTGGATGCAGAAGGACTGGTGCAGTACCGCGCTGTAGAAATAGGCGAAAGAGTAGAAGACTTACGGATCATAGAAAAAGGCCTGGCTGCACAAGATCAGGTGGTGATCAGTGGTTTACAGCGGATCAGGCCTGGTTCTGCAGTCACTGCTGTCAAAACCGCTATGGCCTCTGATGAGTTGATTGCAAAAATCAAAAAAACTCAGGTAGATATTGCTGATTTAAAAGCAGCTCCGGCTAATACCGCACAATAACAGGGGCTGACAGGATGAACTTTTCCAGATTTTTTATTCACAGACCCATTTTTGCCACTGTGTTATCTATTGTTATTTTTCTCGCCGGGGCTATCGCTGTCTGGCAGTTGCCTATTACTGAATACCCTGAAGTGGTACCGCCGACCGTAGTGGTTACAGCCAACTATCCGGGGGCCAATCCCAAAGTCATAGGCGAGACTGTAGCTTCGCCTTTAGAGCAGGAAATCAACGGTGTCGAAGGCATGCTGTATATGTCCTCGCAAGCCACCTCTGATGGCCGTATGACTTTAACCGTCACCTTTGCCATAGGCACTGATGTCGATAAAGCTCAGGTGCTGGTGCAAAACCGGGTTGACCGCGCTGTGCCCCGATTGCCGCAGGAAGTACAACGGCTTGGTATTGTGACTAAAAAGTCATCGCCGGATCTGACCATGGTGGTGCATTTAATTTCGCCGGAAAATAGCTACGACATGCTGTATTTGTCGAACTATGCCCACCTGAATGTAAAAGATGAACTGGCCAGGATCAGTGGTGTAGGTGATGTACAGTTGTTTGGTGCCGGTGAATACAGCATGAGGGTGTGGCTGGATCCTGAAAAAGTAGCGGCGCTGAATTTAAACGCTGCTGATATTGTTAATGCAATCCGGGCGCAAAACGTACAAGCCGCAGCGGGTAGCCTTGGGGCTCAACCTGTGGGCTCCAGCGATTTTCAGGTGCTGATTAATGTCAAAGGCCGGCTGATCACAGAAGAAGAGTTTGGTCAGATCATTATTCATGTCGGGCAAAACGGTGAAATATCCAGACTCAAAGATGTCGGCAAAATAGAGCTGGGTTCCAATTTTTACGCACTGCGTTCACTTCTGAATAATCAGCCTGCTGTGGCTATTCCTATTTTTCAGGCACCGGGCTCCAATGCGATTCAAATCTCTGATGATGTCCGGGCCAAAATGGCCGAATTGAAGAAGAAATTTCCGCAAGGGGTGGATTACTCCATTGTCTACGACCCGACCATTTTTGTGCGTGGTTCTATTAAGGCGGTGATTAATACCCTGCTCGAAGCTATAGCTCTGGTGGTGGTGGTGGTGATCCTATTTCTGCAAACCTGGCGGGCCTCCATTATTCCGCTGGTGGCTGTTCCTGTATCTCTGGTGGGGACTTTCGCTGTGATGAGTTTGCTTGGTTTTTCGCTGAATTCATTGTCGTTATTTGGTCTGGTGCTGGCTATTGGCATAGTGGTCGATGACGCCATAGTGGTGGTGGAGAATGTGGAGCGTAATATTGCCGAAGGCCTGTCGTCGGTGGCGGCCACAGAAAAAGCCATGTCTGAAGTGACCAGTCCTATAGTGGCCACAACGCTGGTGCTGGCTGCTGTGTTTATTCCTACGGCTTTTATGTCTGGTTTAACAGGCCAGTTTTATAAACAGTTTGCCTTAACTATTACGATATCGACTTTTATCTCGGCTTTTAACTCGCTGACCCTGAGCCCGGCTTTGTCTGCGTTGTTACTAAAAGAGCATGGTGATAAAGACAAGCTGACTCTGGCGATGGATAAGTTATTTGGCCCCTGGTTGTTTAACCCTTTTAACAGGCTGTTTAACAGAGGAGCCAATGGTTACACCAGTCTGACCAAAAGATTGATCCGTTTTAGTGGCGCCGTCCTGGTGCTCTATGTTGGTTTGCTTGGGCTGACCTATCAGCAGTTTCAGACGACACCCACAGGCTATGTGCCGACTCAGGATAAGCAGTATCTGGTGTCTTTTGCCCAGTTGCCAAATGGCTCTTCACTGGACAGGACAGAAGCTGTGATCAGGCAGATGTCAGATATTATGCTGAAACATCCTGGCGTTGAATCTGCTGTGGCTTTTCCGGGCCTGAATATCAATGGCTTTACCAACAGTTCCAGCAGCGGCATCGTTTTTGTCGGCCTCAAACCTTTTGCTGAGCGCACTACGGAGCAGTTATCAGCTCCTGCTATTGCGGGCGATTTAAATCAGCAATTTGGTGTGATTCAGGATGCTTTTGTGGCGATATTCCCGCCACCCCCGGTGCAGGGATTGGGCACTATAGGCGGTTTCCGTCTGCAAATTCAGGACAGGGAAAACCGGGGTTTTGAGGAGCTGTATGCAGTGACTCAGGAGGTGGTGCAAAAAGCCTGGATGACCCCGGAGCTGACAGGCAATTTCTCCAGTTTTCAGATCAATGTGCCGCAACTGGAAATTGATTTGGACAGAACCAAAGCCTCAGGTCAGGGTGTGCTGGTGTCTGATGTCTTTGAAACCCTGCAGGTGTATCTGGGGTCTGTCTACGCCAATGATTTCAACAGATTTGGCCGGACTTATCAGGTGAATGTGCAGGCGGGTGAACAATTCCGCCAGGAGCCTGAACAAATAGCCCAGTTGAAGGTGCGTAATCAGCAGGGACAAATGGTGCCTTTGGGCGCATTCCTTAAAGTGGAGCATTCGGTAGGTCCGGACAGAGTGATGCATTACAACGGTTTTACCACAGCTGAAGTTAATGGTTCTGCCGCGCCCGGTTTTAGTTCAGGTGAAGCCCAAAAAGCCATTGAAAAAATTCTGGATGAAACCCTGCCTTTGGGCATGACGTACGAGTGGACAGAAATAACCTATCAGCAAATTATCGCTGGCAATACAGCTGTGCTGGTGTTTCCGCTGGTGGTGTTTTTAGTCTTTCTGGTGCTGGCGGCTCAGTATGAAAACCTGCGGTTGCCATTAGCTATTCTGCTGATTGTGCCTATGACGCTGCTGTCAGCCATGACAGGAGTGATCTTAGTGGGTGGCGACAATAATATTTTCACCCAGATAGGTTTTATCGTACTGGTTGGGCTTGCGACAAAAAATGCCATTTTAATAGTCGAGTTTGCCAAAGAATTGCAGGACAAAGGCATGAGTACGCTGGATGCTATTTGTGAGGCTGGCCGCTTGCGGTTAAGGCCGATACTGATGACCTCCCTGGCTTTTATTATGGGGGTGGTACCTCTTGTATTATCCAGTGGAGCTGGTGCAGAAATGCGTCAGGCTATGGGGGTTGCGGTGTTTTCCGGCATGATAGGGGTCACTATTTTTGGTTTGATTTTAACCCCGGTGTTTTATTATCTGCTGCAGCGCAAGGGGTAACCGGAGCTTAGCCGTTAAAAGCCCGCACAGCAGACAGTTTGCGGGCTTTTTATTTGTCCTTGTGTGGAGTGTGAGGCATCGATTTGCACCGTTTGTGGTGCTCACTGGTTTGCCGTTGATTGCTTTGCGAAAGAGCAACCGGATTTGGCGAAATTGTTTGATGATGCAAAGTCTGAGTCGTTGCAAAAACAGCTCAAAACGCAGAATAGTCAAAGCGGCCCACTGCACTATAGCTGCGAAGTTTATCTGGCTTTTAGCAAAAAGAATGCTCAAAGTATGAAAAGGGCAGTGCTTTGGATGCTGGTATAACTGAACGGAAAAATCCGTACAGTTTCAACAGTTACTGCAGGGCGGGCAGGCCTTCTGACAACATAAAAACACAGGCAGAGTTATACATGACAGCTTCCACTTATCCGCTATTCTGGCGTCATCCTGACTTACCTTATCTGGAATTACGTTGGGTAAAGGATGGACGCAAGGTGAGCTACGCACCACATTCCCACCAGCAGTGGTCTGTGGGCGCTATTCTGGCCGGACAAAGTGAGTTTCGTTGTGAAGACAGGCTGCATTATGTAGAGCAGGGAGCCTTGGTGCTGATGAACCCGGATCAGGTGCATGCCTGTAACCCACGTCAGGGCTCACCCTGGGCTTATTATATGATGCATCTGGATAAAGACTGGCTGGCCGGTTTTTTACAGCAGGCTGGTGTCCGCAAGGATGCGATGTGGTTTGACACAAAAGTCGATACCCTTACTGAGGCCGCTTTATTTGAAAATTTTGTCGCTTTAGCACAGCAGCTGATGTCGGCGGACTATGGCACTTTGGAAAAAGAACAAAGGTTAAAGTCTTATTTGCTCAGCTTATTTTTACAACTGGATCAACACAGCCAAACCCCTGATGAATTGTTAGCACCTAACCCTCTGTATCTGGTTGCGGATTATCTGAGCGCACACTGTGAGGAAGACAGAGCGATCGAAAGTATCAGTGCAGAATTTGGTTACAGCCCTGGTTACCTGGTGCGGGCCTTTAAACGGCATTTTCATATCACACCTCATGCCTACCGCTTAAACCGCAGGGTGCAACTGGGGCAGCAGGCGTTAAAACAAGGCGAAGCCATAGCCGCAGTGGCTCAGACGACAGGCTTTAGTGATCAGGCGCATTTTCAGCGGGTGTTTAAACAACGGGTGGCGGCAACACCGGATCAGTATCGCCGCCCCGGGTCAGAGCATAAGCAGGATGCAACTGGCGGCAAGTAACAGAGCCAGGCTTTTGTTTAGCGCCCGCATTCTGGCTGGTTTTTGTAAATAGGGCCGCAACATAATGCCAGCCCAAAGCCAGGCTCCGAGTGAAAACCAGCAAATGGGCAGATAAATACCGGCAAAGATCAGCAATTGATCGGTCTGGGCTTCGGGAATATAAGCCGCTATACCGGACAAAGACGCCAGCCAGGCTTTAGGGTTCAGCCACTGCATTAAAGCTCCGGTGATAAAATCCGGCGCTCTGGCTTTTGGATGGTCAGAAAGCCCGCCATTGTCGCTGTACAACTGATAACTCAGATAAAGTAAAAAAGCTATGCCAAGCCATTGCAGTACTTGTGTCAGCACAGGCAAAGCCGTCAGTACATGACGCAAAGCAAAACCTATGATTAAAAACAACAAAATAAACCCAAGCGTGGCACCAGTGATAAAGCTCAGGCCTTTGCTTACGCCATAACGGGCTCCATTGCTGACAGAGACCAGATTGACAGGTCCGGGTGAAAATGAAGCGGCAAAGGCAAATAACGCCATTGAGGTGATAACAGATAAGGTCATAGAAAGGCTCCGGCAGTGATTTAGTCTGGTGCTGACTATGCCCTTTCGGATTTTTGCAGTATTGAATAAAACTGACCTTTTGCATTTTTTCGCAGAGTTTTTTTACAGAGCAGTCAAAGGGCTGATCATTGAGGTAAGCTACAACTATTCCATTGATAAAAAGGACAAAGAGATGGTGTTGATTACAAATTTAGTGATACTTCTGGTGGCATTACTGCACTTGTATTTTCTGGTACTGGAAATGTTTTTATGGGACAAACCCAAAGGCATGAAGGTGTTTGGTCTGACGCCGGAAAAGGCCGCTGTGACTAAAGTGCTGGCCGCCAATCAGGGGTTATACAATGGTTTTTTGTCCGCTGGTTTGTTGTGGGGTTTGTATCAGGGGGAGGCAGGCTTTGATGTCAAAGTGTTTTTCCTGCTCTGTGTGCTGACTGCAGGTCTGTATGGCGCTATGACAGTAGGGAAAAAAATACTTTATGTGCAGGCCTTGCCAGCGGCGCTGGCTTTAGTGCTGTTGTATTTCACTCTGATTTAAAGCGGCTTTAGCGTTTAATACAAACAAAAAGCGCATTGCCGGAATCTTTGTCCCAGGCCGCAATTTTTTCGTAATTGTGTTCAAGAATATGCACTTCAA
>CAMLSF010000070.1 GCA_946482615.1 uncultured Chromatiaceae bacterium
GGGGTGCGTGACAGAACCAGGGCTGTATTGTTGGCTCTGGAGCTGGGATTGATCCATTAAATTATCCCTTGTGCAGGTTAAATTAGTTAAGTAACTGATTTAAGGTGCAGTAATACTCTATATGGCCGCTATACTGGGATGGTTAACAAGGTTGGACCCGGAGTTTTTTGCCCTTATGAGGTTAGAGCACCCGTCACGCAAAGGAATGTCCCTGCGGCTTTTTTTCACAGTACCTGTGTTACTGCTTTTTGTATTCACTGCGGGTCTGGTTGCAGTGATTTCATATGTCAATGGACAGCAAGCCGCTTTGCATTATGGTCAGAGACTGGCGGATCAAATCAGCCTGCGCATCAACTCTCATCTGCACTACCTGCTGAACATACCCAAAACTGTGCTGGAATCGACTTTGCAATCCATAGACAGTGGCATACTGGATCTGAAATCAGAGCATGATTTAACACGGTATCTGACAGTGCAAATTCGTCATGCTCCTTATTTAACTTATGCATCAGTAGGATTTGCAGATGGTCGTTATTTGGGGATCAACCGGGATATTGCTGATGGTCAGTTAACTTTAATAAGTTCAATGCAGCAGAACTTAGTCAGAGTCAGGTATGCAATACAGAACTCAGGTTTGCCTGGCGCCGCTTTGGAGCAAGGTATTCCATACGATGTCAGAACCCGCAGTTGGTTTCAGCATGCAGTACAGCAAGGAAAAACCAGCTGGTACCCTATTTATAAGTACCAGTCTTACGATGGTCTTGGTGTTGGACTGGCCGCCCCGACTTATGACAGTAGTGGCCAGTTGCAGGCTGTTGTTGCTGCGGATATCAGCTTACGGCATCTGGAATTGTATTTGCAGGCCCAGTCTGTGGAAGGCGACGGCCTTATTTTTATCACTGATCCACAAGAGCACCTGATTGCCTCTTCCGTTAGAGCTGCGTTGGTAGCTGAAAAAGGCTTGATGGGTTCTCTGGTGAAAGCCAGCCAAAGCGAAAACTTGTTGTTGCAAAGAGCGGCTTTGATTTTGCGTCAACAGCAGGACTCAGCAGGGCAATCAGAGTTTGAGCTGGATGATCAGCATTACCTGCTGAATTTCAACGAGTTTAATGACCCTCAAGGGTTAAAACTTCGTATCGCTGTAGTCTTACCTCAGCAGCAACTGATGGGGTTTGTGGATGAAAGTTCGTTGCAGGCGCTCTGGTTGATTTTGTTAGCTGTTTTGGGAGGCGCTGTCTTAATTTTTATCTTAAGTCGTAAGCTGGTGCAGCCCATTGAAGCCTTACACCGCAGCGCTGATCAGTTAGCCAGCGGCGACAAAAGCCAGGCTCAGCTTCGTCAGACCCCTGTTTTTGAACTGAACGGTCTGATCCATTCCTTTGACTTGATGGCCGACAAACTCAGTGATGCATTTGCACAATTAGAAAAGAAAGTGGAGCAGGGGACTGCCTCACTGGACAGGTTGTCCCTGGTGGTGAGCAGAACCAGCAATGGAGTCATAGTGACAGACTCCCAGGGCTGTATCGAGTGGGTCAATCCGGCTTTTGAACGCTTATCGGGTTGTACTGCGGCTTATCTGAATGGCAAAGCCATTACCCAGGTGTTGGCGGGCCAGAAAATGGATGCCCCTGTGCTACAACGGATCCATCAGGCTTTTGGCATTGGAGCTGGTTTTTCCGAAGAGGTGTTATGTTTTAATGCTGAAGGTCAGGCCTGCTGGTTGAGTCTGGAATGTGATGCTGTGTTCAGTGAGCACAGTCAATTGACGGGATTTGTGGTGATTTGTCTGGACATCAGTAGCAGGAAAAGAGCGGAATCGGAAGAAAAAGACAGTCAGAACAGAACCTCACGTCAACGTAGTACTTTGACTCAACTAGTTATGGATGATGCGGTTGCAAATGGTGATAGCCTGGCTTTTGCAAAAAATCTGGTTCGCGCTACATCTGCTGCCATCCTTTGCAACAGGGTCAGTGTCTGGATGTTGTCTGAGCAAGGAGACGAAATGTTTTGCCTGGCCTTGCACCAACATGACGGAGAACAACACTTAGGGCAACTGATACTAAGACAAACCGACTATCCGGAATATTTTGCTGCTGTGGCCTCTCGCGGCTGGATTTGCGCTAATGATGCGATCAATGATCCGGCGACCCGTGAATTCGCCGAATTCTATCTTAAACCCCTGGGGATCAGCTCTATGCTGGATGCCGGTATTATTATTGCCGGCAAAGTGGTAGGTGTCTTGTGTCTGGAGCACATAGGACCGAAAAGGCAATGGCATTCTGATGAGGAAGCCTTTGCCAGCGCTATTGCAGCTGTGATGGCGCAAACTTTGTCTGTGTCACAACGCAAAGATGCGGAGCAAATCAGCAAGGAGTACGCACAGCACACACAAACCATTTTAAATAATGTGGTCGATGGCATTATTACTATTGATGAAAATGGTCGTATTGCCAGTATGAATCCGGCCGCTCAGGCGCTGTTCCGCTGCAAGGCTGAAGATTTTCTTGGGCGTTATGCAACAAATTTACTGCCGCCTGTTCTGCGGCAACATCAGGAGTCCCAACAAGCTTATGTCCCCACGCCCGGTGTTAAACCTTTGTTGGGATGCAACCGTGAGCTGGATGGACTAAGGGCGGATGGCAGCATTTTTGCGATGGAAATGGCTCTCTCAGTGGTTCGCAGGCAAGGGCGTCTGATTTACATCTGTACAGTACGGGATATCAGTGATCGAAAACGTATAGAGCGACTGAAAAATGAATTTGTTTCTACCGTCAGTCATGAGCTGCGCACCCCTTTAACTTCAATTACCGGCGCTTTGGGCTTATTGCATGGGGGAGTGATGGGCGATATGCCGGAAAAGGTCAGTAGTCTGGTCGGGATTGCCTATAAAAACTGCCAACGCTTAACTTTACTGATCAATGATTTACTGGATATTGAGAAAATAGCCGCAGGCAAAATGCAGTTTGATTTAAAAACTGAACTGGTGTTGCCTTTGATCCAGCAAGCATTGGATGCCAATAAAGTGATGGCGCAGGAGCGGCATATTCAATTGAGTATTCAAACTACAATCACTGATGCCTGTATCAAGGTAGATGCCAAACGATTGATCCAGGTGCTGTCTAACTTCCTGAGCAACGCAATTAAGTTTTCCCCTGCTGCCGCAACAGTGCGGGTTGACCTGAGCCTGAACGAAAAATTGGTGTGCATCGCGGTGTCAGATCAAGGGCCTGGTATACCTGAAAAATTCCGTGATCGTATTTTTCAGCGTTTTTCACAAGCTGATGCTTCAGATACCAGACAAACAGGTGGCACTGGTCTTGGTCTGGCGATCTCAAAAGAGTTAGTTCAGGGCATGAATGGTTCCATTGGTTTTGAATCTGTGGAAGGGCAAGGCGCCACTTTTTATTGTTGTTTTGCATTGGTGCAGGACTGAGCCAGAGCCTTAGTATTCGCGTATAGAAGTTCTGTATCATTGAAGGAGCTTCTGTTATGCGTTTTATTGCTTTGTTTATCCCTTTGTTGCTGTGGGGCTGCAGCCATCAGGTGCAGGATTATCAACAACAAACCCCGATTTTTCATTTACCTGATTATTTCAGTGGCTCACTCAATGCCTACGGTGTAGTAAAAAACTGGCAAGGTAAACAAAGTGTGCGCTTTGAAGCCCAGCTCTGCGGTCAGTGGCAAGGCAATAAAGGGACTTTATTTGAGCTATTTCATTTCAGCGATGGCAGGGTAGAGCAGCGCATTTGGCAATTGGCTCTGGATAAAGAAGGCAAGGTCACAGGTTCGGCGGCAGATGTCACGGGCCTGGCAACAGGTCAGCAAGCCGGAAATAGCTTGTATTGGGAATATGTGTTGCAAATCCCGGATGGGGATGGCGTGATAGAGGTTAAAGTGGAAGACTGGCTGTATCTGGTGACGCCAACACAGCTGATAAATCAGTCGACTTTGTATAAGTTTGGTTTGCCAGTGGGCGAAATTATTTTATCTATCCAGCAGCAGGACAAAAAAGCCAACTGCTCTGCTCTGGAACAACAACTGGCTCAGCTCAGAGCAGGTTAAACCTGCTCTTGTTCCATACTTTCCAGCTCTATTTTTATCGCGTTGCAGGAAATCTGAATTTCATACAAAGACACCAGCAAACTCAACATTAAACTGGCCAGGCTGGCACCAAAAGCGATTTGGCCAGCCATAGCCAATTGCATAAACAGAAAAAACATCGACAAGGTACAAAGTACAAAGCTGATCACGCCCCAACGTTGCATAGAACGGATTAAAAACATGCGTTGCCGCAAATTCTCAATCTGACGTTTGGCCATATCCCTGACTTGCCCGCCTTCGCGGGTATTCAGTTGACGGATCAACTGAGCCAGTACTAAAAACCTGTTGGTATAGGCCAGTAACAGCAAAGAAATAGCCGGAAATAACAATGCAGGGGTGGTCATGGTCATCAACATAAAGTCACCTGTATTTGCAAGAGAGAAAGACGGACTAAGTTTCTGATCATATTCGCATTAGTGGTATGCCGATAGTACACTGAATAAAAATAACGGTGTTTGCTGTCCGCTTGTGCTTGTGTATGATGCGCAGCCACAGCTGCCAGACCAGAATGGATAAAAGATGAAACAAAAAGCAAATAACTTCCAGAATATGCGTGAACTGGGCTTTTATCAGCAAGCCGCTATAGCAGCAACTCTGTTGGAGCGTATGCTGCCCAATTATCAACTGTTCAGTGAAGTCACAGGTTTTGGCGATGCAAAATTATGCCGCGATATTCTGAATCTGGTGTGGGAGTGGTTGTTTGTCAAAAAAGTGAAGATTAACTTTGAGCGTTTATGCAATGAGTTAGAACTGGCTACTCCGGATCAAAGTCAGTTTGATATGTTTGGCGTCTATCCGGCTATTGATACAGCCACTGCTTTGGATTCAATGTTAAACGGCATTTTGTCACAGGACGCGAGTGAGTTTGTGAATGTGGCCAAAATTTCTCAGGCTTCAGTGGCCCGCTTAATTGAGTATCAGGCGGAAGACATCGACATTACTACGGAAGCTGAACTGAAAAAGTGGGTACGGGATCATGAGCTGATGGAATATGAGATGGATTGCCTGTCAGAATTGATTGAGCTGGTGACCCCATTAACTGATGGTTTCCAACGTGAGCAAGTGCAAATGCTGAAGGCTTGGGTGCGTGAACAAGGATTAAGCAATCTGGGCATGGAGCTTGTTCCTGAAACCCAAAATTCAGACGGCTAAAAGTCTTGCTGTCTGAATAAATAGTTCTTTTAGAGTCAATACTTTAACTTTGTTAAAAACCGTAAAAATTCTTCTTGCATAAAAACAACTCACTGCTTAAAATGCGCGCGCTCGAAAGGCAAGTCTCCCGAAAGGGAGTACACGCAAAGCTTCAGATCTAAGGGGAAACCTATGATGGCTGGGCTGCCGTAATCTGATGATTACGTAGGACGCATCTACGCCAGTTCGCTGGTATCAAAGCTCCTCCTTTCGTGTTCGCTGATAAATAACACGACCTAAGTTGTTATTGAAGTTTCAGCCTGTTTATTTACAGACCAATCAGCCTGATCTGCGGATCAGTGTTAGCCAACACCGGAGCTTGTTATGAAATTTAAATTTGTTGCTTTAGTCGCCATCGCTGCTGTTCAATTTGTTGCACCAACAGCTTCTGCAAACGATCAGATGGTTCAGTCTATCTGTGCATATGTGGCTGATAACAACAAAAACGACCTGCGCAAAGCTTTGTCTGATAACCGCATGCGTTTAAAGAATGTATATGACGGTATTACATGCAATGGTTTACCTTTAGTTCGCCATGCGATCAAACACAACGCCGCTGACACAGCTGAGTTCATCATCAAGCAGTTACCAGGCAGCCAGGTTGCTAAGTCAGGTGACATTGAGTGGGCAACCAGCAATGGTTTTGCTGCTTCTCCAATTCTGGAAGCCATCAAAGCCCGTAGCGCAAGCTAATCGAATTTATATCTAGAAAAGGCGCCTGATGGCGCCTTTTTGTTTTCGGGTTTAAGGTTGTTGCCAGAGCCTGTAAGCCAGTTGCCCTGCCACTTTCTCTTTCAGTAACAGCCAGTCCGCAGGAAGCTGATCCAAAGCCAGTTCTTTTTCTGTTTCCAGATAAATCAGCGCCCCTGGTTTGAGCCAGCCTTGTTCAGCTAAGGCCTTACAGCATGGCAGCGCCATATTTTGCCGGAAAGGGGGATCAATAAAAACCAGATCAAACTGACGCTGTGCTGGTTTTTGTAACCACAATAAGGTGTCTGTCTGCAAAACTTCGGCCTGCTCAGTGCCAAGACTTTTCAGATGTTGCTTCAGCAAAGTGGCGGCTTTGGCTTCTTTTTCCAGCAACAAGACAAAATCGGCATAACGTGACAAAGCTTCTAACCCCAGACTACCGCTACCAGCAAAACAATCCAGTACTGTGCTGCCGGCCACATCCTGCATCAGCCAATTGAATAAAGTTTCTTTGACTCTGTCTGAGGTGGGTCTTAAACCTGCAGCATCCAGCACAGGTAAACGCCGGCCTTTCCATTTGCCACTGATCAGCCTGACAAAACCTGGTCCCTGATGTGCCACCACTGTGCTGCGGCCCTTTGCTGTTTTCATTGAGTATTTTTGTCCTGCATCTTAAAGATGGTACTATATGGGCCAATTTTACCTTAGTTTTCGGATCTTCTGGCAGCGACCTTTATGACAAAGCAAAATAAACTCTTCTCCTGGCTTGGTTTTGGTAAAAAAACAGAGGCTGCACCTGTTGAAACTGCAGTTGAGCAACCACTACAAACTGTGGAAGCACAGACTGAAGTTGTGCCCACAAAAGAAGTTTTAGAACTGAGTCAAGACAGCGCTGAGTCAGAGTTGGAAGCTCCTCTGCCCGTTTCAACTCCACCTGAAACTGCTGCTGTCCCTGCCTTACAACCTCAACCTGCAGAACGTCCTGGTTTTTTTGCCCGCTTAAAACAAGGTTTAACCAAAACCAGCCAGAATTTAGGCAATGGTTTAGCCAGTCTGTTTTTAGGTAAAAAAATTGACGATGATTTATACGAAGAATTAGAAACTCAGCTGTTAATGGCCGACGTTGGTGTAGATACCAGTCAGAAACTGATTCAGCAGTTGGTGCAACATGCTCATCGTAAAGAGTTAAAAGATGCCGATGCTCTTTTCGACAAGTTGCAGCAGGAAATGGCCTTGTTGCTGGATGATGTGGAACAACCTCTGCAACTGGAAGGTGCTGCTGGTCCTTTTGTCATTCTGATGGTTGGTGTCAATGGGGTAGGTAAAACTACGACTATCGGCAAAATGGCGCAGCAGTTTAAACAGCAAGGCAAGTCAGTGATGTTGGCTGCTGGTGATACCTTCAGAGCGGCAGCTGTAGAGCAATTGCAGGTATGGGGTGAGCGTAATGCAATACCTGTGATCGCCCAGCACAGCGGTGCCGATAGTGCGTCTGTGATATTTGATGCCTATCAGGCGGCCAAAGCCCGTGGTGTGGATGTATTGATCGCCGATACTGCAGGTCGTCTGCAAAACAAAGCGCATTTAATGGAAGAGCTGAAGAAAATAGTCCGGGTGATGAAAAAAATTGATGCCAATGCGCCGCATGAAGTGATGCTGACACTGGACGCTGGTACAGGGCAAAATGCGTTGAGCCAGGCGCGCCTGTTTAAAGAAGCTGTGGATATTACCGGTATCAGCTTAACCAAGCTTGATGGCACAGCCAAAGGTGGTGTCATTTTTGCCATCGCTGATCAGTTTAAATTACCTATCCGCTACATTGGGGTGGGTGAGGGGATAGACGACTTGCGGGTCTTCGACAGTAAAGATTTTATTAAGGCATTGTTTGCCAGGGATCTCTGATTATGTTGCGTTTTGAGCAAGTCACAAAAAGTTATAGCGGCGGTTTTGTCGCGCTCGACAGAGTCAGTTTCCATCTGGAAAAAGGCGAAATGGCTTTTTTAACAGGCCATTCCGGGGCTGGTAAAAGTACCTTATTAAAACTGATCAGCCTGATTGAACGCCCGACCACGGGAAAAGTCTTTATCAATGGTGTGGATTTAAGCCGTGTTAGTAAAGGCCAGGTGCCTTATGTGCGCCGTGATATTGGTATGATTTTCCAGAACCATAAGCTGTTGATGAACCATAGCGTGTTTGACAATGTGGCTTTACCTTTAGTGATTGAAGGTTTTAGTGGCAAAGACATGACCAAAAGAGTGCATGCGGCTTTGGACAAAGTGGGGCTTTTGGATAAAGTTCGTTGCCTGCCTCACACTTTATCTGGTGGTGAACAACAACGGGTTGGTATAGCCCGCGCAGTAGTGAACAGGCCTCCTTTATTGTTAGCCGATGAACCCACAGGGAACCTGGACCCGGATTTATCCAAAGACATTATGAATGTCTTCGAAGCCTTTAATCAGGTTGGCGTGTCGGTGCTGATTGCCAGTCACGATTTAAGTTTATTAGCCCGGATGCGCTACCGCACTTTGACGCTTAAAAATGGCCGTATGATCAACGATGGCTTAACCTCTTATGGAGCCGACGAATGAGTATTTTATTTCAGGGCCGGGCCACAGGGGCTACTGCAGTAAAACAAAGTCTGTGGAACAAATTCGTGATGTTTTGGGTGCATCATCTGCGCCAGGCGCTGACTAGTTTAGGTGAAATATGGTTGACCCCGGCTTCGTCTTTACTGACAGTGGCGGTGCTTGGTGTCAGTTTAACTTTACCTGTGACTTTGCATTTAATGGTAAAAAACCTGCAACAGGTCAGCACCAGTGTGGATCAGGCGGCACAAATCAGTTTGTTTTTAAAAGCAGAGACCAATGAAACTCAGATTGCGGAACTGATCGCTTTGCTGCAGGCCAACCCTGAAGTGGCTGACGTGCAGTTTATTGATAAAAGCCAGGCGCTGGCTGAATTTACTGCTGAGTCAGGTTTTGGCGATGCCTTAAGTTATATCGAAGATAATCCGTTACCTCATGTCATGTTAGTGACTCCAAAAAATACCTCCAGCGTGGCGGCTTCCGCTTTGTTGGCCACTTTGCAGCAGGAGCGATATGTGGAGTTGGCGAAACTGGATATTGGCTGGTTAGAGCGACTGGATGCTATTGTCAGTTTGGTGCGTCAGGTGGCCATTGCGGTCGCTTTGCTGCTGATGGTGGCTGTGCTTCTGGTGGTGGGGAACACCATCAGACTGATGATATTGAATAAAAAAGATGAAATTGAAGTGATGAAACTGGTGGGCGCGACCAACAGTTATATTCAGCGGCCTTTTTTATACACTGGTATCTGGTTGGGGTTTTTTGGTGGCATTCTGACCTTTTTAATTGAAGAAGTGCTGTTGTGGTGGCTAAAACAGGGTATCGCCAATGTGACTCAGTTGTATGAAAGCACTTTTACTTTGCAACCACTGAGTCTGGCCGAGTTAGGCTATTTATTGCTGGCGGCTGTTGCTCTGGGTTTTGTCGGCTCCTTTCTGGCTGTGCGTCGTAATATCAGCCAGATTGAAGCGACAGGTATTTAACCTTATTCAATAAGGGGTTAAGGTTGTTGCACTGTCAGCAAACGTTGGCCCCATTCCACTGCTTCAAAGTACACCAGGTTTAAATCGACCGTATCAGGCACCAAACGGGAGGATAGTTCAGTTTGTTGTTGCCATAACCCCTGCTCAAAGGTACGTTCAACAGTCAGATAATCGGCCAATATGCCTTTGTTTTCCAGCAGCGCAGCTTTTATTTCAGGTAATAAAGGCAATTGTGCCAGCAACTCGTCCAGAGGCTGCTCCAGTAAGGCATCCACCAACGAAAATAAACCTGTTAAAAAAGCGGCTGGCGGATTTTCTTTGTCTCCGCGAATATTGGCCAGCCGATCACAAAAACGCGCGCGGATCAGTGACATGACTAACAGCTCATCAGATTGACCCTCGGCCAGATTAGCCAGCGCCAACAGGGAAATAAACTTTTTCAGCTCGGCTTCGCCCATATAGACCATAGCGTGTTTCAGCGAGCCTATGCTTTGCTTGCGGGCAAAATTGGCGCTGTTGATAAAACGCAGCAGCTTATAGGACATATCCAGATCACGTTCTACTATGGCGGCCAGACCATCAAAATCCAGCCTTACTTTGCTGGACTCGCTGATCAGCGCCAACAGGTTCAATTTGTTGCTGCCTATTTGTTTGTGCTTCAGCATTTCAGGCCGGGCAAAAAAGTAACCCTGATACAAGTCAAAACCCAGTTGTTTCAGTTGTTCGTATTCATCTGCGGTTTCTACTTTTTCTGCCAGTAAAGTGACAGGGTACTTGGCTATACGGCGCAGATATTTGCTGATTTGCAGCATGTTAAACATCCGTACATCCACCTTAATAATGCTGACATAAGGTAAAAACACATCCCATTTGGCGTCAAAGTCATGATCGTCCAGTGCAAGGCGATAGCCCATTTTATGTAACTCTTTGCAGGCCGTCAGCAGTTCATCACTGATAGGCACAGTTTCGAGAATTTCAATCACCATACTCTTTGGGTCTATGGAAGTAGGGAAGTGGTGAATTAAAGTGTCAGCTGAAAAATTAATAAAAGCTTGTTTGCCGCCTGTGATTTTTTCGACCCCCAACAACAAATGGTGTTGAGTGATCAGTTTGGAGGTGGCTTCATCAGCGTCAATATTAGGAAAACAATTGTCAACTCCATCCCTGAACAGTAGTTCATAGCCAGTTACGGTTTTCTGGCGGTCAAAAATAGGCTGACGGGCGACATAACAGTACATAAAGTGGGCCTTAGCTGATTTTTATTTTTTTCATTAATGCACGAACTGAGGTTCTAAATTTATCATATAAGAAATAATGAAGTTTATATATGAATTGATATTATTAAAAAGCAGGGCTTATACAATTAGGATCTTAAAAGAATTAAATTTCTTTTAGCACTCTCAGATAAAGAGTGCTAAGATTTGGCCCAATCAAGCAATACAGGGGGAAATGACATGGCTCAGGCTTCTCAAATGATGAATCTGACAGTGGCTGGAAGTGGCAGCCTTGAAGCTTACACTCATGCGGTAAGCACCATCCCTATGCTTACGGCAGAAGAAGAACGTTCTTTAGCTGAAAAATTACAACAAGACGGTGATTTAGAATCGGCCAGGGTGCTGATTATGTCTCACCTTCGATTTGTGGTGCATATTGCCCGCAGTTATTCAGGTTATGGTTTACCTATCAGTGATCTGATCCAGGAAGGCAATATTGGCCTGATGAAAGCGGTGAAACGTTTTGACCCGTCCGTGGGCGTACGTTTGGTCTCTTTTGCTGTGCACTGGATCAAAGCAGAAATTCACGAGTTTGTGCTGAAAAACTGGCGTATTGTCAAAGTGGCCACCACCAAAGCACAACGTAAGTTATTCTTTAATCTGCGCAAAGCCAAAAAACATTTAGGCTGGTTCAGTCAGGAAGAAGTGCAAAACGTCGCAGATTCCTTAGGTGTTCCTGTGCACGAAGTGCTGGAAATGGAATCCCGGATGAGTAATCACGACATGCCTTTTGATGCGTCGGATGATGAAGACGAAAGTAATTACACTGCGCCGGTGTTTTATCTGCAGGATAAAGGCTCAGACTTAGCCAATCGTATTGAAGAAGATCAATGGGATAATGCGTCAGTGGATCGCCTGCAAGCGGCAGTGCGCACCCTGGACGAGCGTAGTCAGGATATTATCCGTGCCCGTTGGTTGGATGATCAGAAATTAACCTTGCAGGAATTGGCTGACCGTTATCAGGTGTCCGCTGAGCGTGTGCGCCAGTTAGAGAAAAATGCAATGAAGAAACTGCAGGCTGCAATGGTTGCTTAAGCTTCTGCCCGTTAAAAGATAGCCCTGACTTGTCAGGGCTTTTTACTTTTAAGCTGCCGTATTTTAGTTAAAAACTACTTCCTAACTGATAAAAAGGTAAAGACTTTACAGGTTTTGTCGCTGGCTCTGACCAAACCCAGTGTTTTGGGATCAACACAGGCGTCGGTGTAATCACGGCTAAAGTTAACGGATTCAGCAGCTCTGGTATCTCCCACTGCTGACTATACATAGCAATAACAGCTGCAGGCTCTTCGATGGCAGGCACAAATACCGGTTCGGTCATCTCTGCTTTTTGTGTAATCATGGCTCTGTGCTCCGGGTCGCTGGCGCGTGCAAGCTGCACCGGATCCTGTTCTGGTAAAGATAAAGGCACATCTGCAGTTTGTGCTGCAGTCATCACTTTATAGTCGGCGGGTAGCAATGCAGATAACTTTACCACCTCAATACCTTGTGCAGCCAAAGTGGCTAAATGTTGTTTCAGATAAGCATAAGTTTCCGGATATGGATGGCCAATAGCTATTGCAGATTGATGTTGTTTGGCCAGTTTAATCATCAGCTTAAATTGCTTATCTAAAGCCTGGTAGGAGCGATCGTTATCCAGAAACACCTGACGGGTCAGCAGTGGCATCTGATGTTTTTTTGCATACACACCAGCCTGACTGCGGGCTGTGGTTTTGCTGTCGAGGAAAAACAACTGACGTTTGGCAATATATCCTAAAGTCCAGTCCATGACGTCGGTCTGCTCTGTAAAGTAACTGCCCATATGGTTGTTCACACCTATAGCGTAAGGCACATCAGCAAAAGCAGCTTGTAATTTATGCTCAATTTGAGAGCGGCTCATGGTGATTTTTAACGCATTCTTACTTAAATCAGCGCGACGTGCCGACTCCATCGGCATATGCAATATCACATCCCGGCGCTTCTGATAGGCAGCTTTTGCTACCGCATTGCTGTGTGTTGTATGAGGGATCACGGCAAAGGTCAGATCATAAGGCAACTCCAGCAGCTTGTAGTCAGTCTGATGGTAACCAATATCGTCGATCACAATAGCCACTTTGGCGGCAAAAACCGGCAAACTGCAAAGCGCAAAAGCTAAGCTCAGTACATACTTCATTCACTAAGATCCTGCGCGTTTCTGTAGCCAGGTGATAGGGTTAATGGCTGTGCCTTTTTGCCTGATCTCAAAATACAATCCGGCCTGAGCCTGTCCACCACTGGCGCCTACTAAAGCCACGGCCTCACTGGCGTTTACGGCGTCACCTGGTTTTTTTAATAAAGTCTGATTATGGCCATATAAGCTCATCACACCATTGCCATGATCCAATACAATCACCCAACCATAACCTTTAAGCCAGTCGGCATAAATCACCTGGCCATCGGCCACAGCTTTGACTTTGGAGCCTTCGGCTGCTGCTATTAAGATGCCGCGCGAGCTGACTCCCGCCAGACGTTTTTCACCATAACCCTGCAAAATATCGCCTTGCACAGGCCAGGGCAATTTTCCTTTGGTTTTTGGCAGATTGATCCGTTTTTTGGCCGCTAGAGCTGCAGCTTTTAATTTACCTAAAGTGTTTTGCAGGCTCTGTTCATTTTGTTTCAGATAGTCCAGCTGCTGTTCCTGATCCGTCAAAAAGCTCTTCATTTTTTTTACGGAGGCCAACTGGCTGGTTTTGGCTTCCATCAGTTCCTGCTGCTGTTGTTTCAGCTGCGCCTGCAATTCTTGCTGTTGTTCTGCTTTGCTCTGTAAGTCCAGCTCTACTTGTTTTAATGCCTGGGCCGTTTGTTCTATTTTGGTGATCTGCTGCATACGCGCCTGATTCAGGTACTGGTAATAAGTCAGCACCCGCTCCAGTTTGTTGCTGTCCTGTTGGTTCAGCAGCATCTTGGTGTAATCATGCTCGCCGGTAATAAAAGCGCCTTTAAGCTGCTGCGCCAGTAAGGACTTTTGCAGTTCAAAACTCTGTTGCAGTTGCTGCTGTTCTAATTCCAGCTGCTGTTGTTGCTGCTGTACCTGGGCGAGTTCTTCATTACTTTGTCGGATTTGCCGGGCCAGCTTAGCCAGTGATTGATCGGCGGATTTCAATAAATCCTGAGCTTTACTAAAAGCTTTTTGCTGCTGTTGCAGTTCTTTTTCCGTTTTCTGAATTTGCCCTTTGAGCTGCGACAGCTCCTGCTGCACCTCTTTCTGGTCCTGAGCCACAACTGGGACCGGGCCTAAACAGAGCAGCAGAGCTAAGCTCTGCTGCATCTTTAGTCTGTACTTCAAATGTCTTAATGGCATTAACTTAACTTCATCAGGATTTTGCCCGTCATTTCAGCAGGGATAGGCATACCCATCAAGTGCAACATGGTCGGTGCTATATCACTTAAGATACCGCCTGGTGTTACTGTGGCGTTACGACCAACATAAATCAGGGGCACAGGATCGCTGGTATGGGCTGTGTGGGCCTGACCAGATTCCGGATCCAGCATCTGCTCAGCGTTGCCATGGTCGGCTGTAATTAAACATTCGCCACCGACCTGCTGTAGTGCTTCCACCACACGGCCAATGCAGTGATCCACAGCTTCTACAGCTTTAATAGCGGCAGATAAAATACCAGTATGGCCCACCATATCGCCATTCGGATAATTACAGATGATCACATCAAAGTCGCCGCTGTGAATGGCGTCCACCAGTTTGTTGGTCAGTTCGGTGGAGTTCATTTCCGGCTGCAAATCATAAGTAGCTACGTTAGGGGAAGGCACCAGAATACGTTGTTCACCGTCAAATACCTCTTCACGGCCGCCGCTAAAGAAAAAGGTCACGTGAGCATATTTTTCGGTTTCTGAAATACGTAACTGAGTTTTCTGGTGTTTGGCCAGCCATTCACCTAAGACGTTATTCAGGCTTTCTGGCGGGTAAGCACAAGGTGCTTTAATATCAGCAGCATATTCAGTCAGCATGACAAAGCTGGCCAGTTGCGGCTGATAGTCACGTTTAAAGCCAGTGAAGTCAGCATCAATAAAAGCCCGGCTGAACTGGCGTGCCCGGTCGGCACGGAAGTTCATAAAAATCAGGCTATCGCCCTGCTGCATTTTAACCACATCACCTGCGGCATTTTTAATGGCTGTGGCTTTGACAAATTCATCGTTTTCGTCGCGGCTGTAGGCAGCTTTTAATGCATCTACAGCTGTAGTTGCAGTGTATTCAGCTTTGCCCTGGGTCAATAAGTCGTAAGCGGCTTGTACGCGGTCCCAGCGTTTATCACGATCCATCGCATAATAACGGCCAATCACTGAAGCCACCTGGCCGACACCTATGGCTTTAAAGTGATCTTCGACCCGTTGCAATGAAGCTTCAGCGCTGCGTGGTGGTGTATCGCGGCCATCTAAAAAGGCGTGCAGGTAAATATCAGTGGCGCCTTGTTGTTTAGCTAAATCAATCATCGCAATAATATGATCTTCGTGACTGTGCACACCACCTGGCGATAACAAGCCCATCAGATGTACAGCTTTACCATGGCGCACAGCGGCCTGGGTGGCTTCAACCAGCACAGGATTGGTAAAAAAGTCGCCATCAGCAATAGCTTTGGTGATACGGGTAAAATCCTGATACACCACACGGCCAGAACCTAAATTGACATGGCCTACTTCAGAGTTACCCATCTGACCATCCGGCAAACCTACATCCAGACCAGAGCCAGAAATCAGCGTATGAGGATACTCTGCCCATAACTTGTCCATCACCGGGGTATTGGCTTGTAAAATGGCGTTGGATTCACGTTCTTCTCTGTATCCCCATCCATCCAATATCAGTAAGACTAACGGCTTTTTCGGCTGCATACTTATGGCTCCGTGCTTTGTCATTTAAAGATTCTTTGATGGCCTATCTTACCTTGTTTTTACTGTGAAAACAGTGACGAAATAGTACGGATAGGGCTTCATTGCTGCATTCTTTTCTCAAACTAGGTATACTCGGCCGCAAAGTTTTGCTCCTGAAATGAAACAGAATGGTGTTTATGCAGCAATATATTGATTTTTTAAGTAATCATCCGTACCTGACCGCCGCCTGGGTGGCATTATTTTTAGCCTTAATCGTCAGTTGGGTGAAGTCCTTAACTTCATCGGTAAAACAAATTACCCCTACCCAGTTAACTTTGCTGGTCAACAGAGAAGATGCGACAGTTATCGACATCCGTGCTGAAGCAGACTTTAAAAAAGGTCATATTACTGGCGCCCGTCATCTGACAACAGAACAAATTAACACTCAGGCTGCAACCGGGCTTGAAAATAAAAAAGATGCACCCATCATAGTAGTCTGTCAGGCAGGTATGTCGGCACAAGGCGTAGCTGCTACGTTGAGCAAACAAGGCTTTAGCAAAGTTTTTGTGTTACAGGGCGGCATGAATACCTGGACAGGCGCAAACCTGCCTGTTGTTAAAAAGTAAGTTGGAGCAAAGATGGCACAAGTCACTATTTACACTAAGGCCTATTGTCCTTATTGTGTTCGCGCTAAGGCATTATTAGGTCAAAAAGGTGTGCAGTTTGACGAGATTAAAATCGACGAACAGCCAGAATTGCGTCCAGCCATGATTGAACGTGCTAACGGCCGTACCACAGTGCCGCAAATTTTTATCGGCGATACTCATGTAGGTGGTTGTGACGATCTTTTTGCACTGGAAAATGCCGGTACTTTGAATGCGATGCTCTCTGCTTAGTTGCAGCGGGCTCTCCAGCTCTCACTAATTATTATTCAAACTAGGATTTATCATGGCCGAACAACAAGCCGCTGAACAATTTGCTATCCAGCGTATTTACGTCAAAGACATTTCTTATGAGTCACCTAATGCGCCGGCAATTTTCCGTAAAGAGTGGCAGCCAGCTATTCAGTTAGATTTAGATACCCGCAGTGACAAGTTAGACGACAATACCTTTGAAGTGGTGTTATCTCTGACAGTGACTGCCCGCATTGAGGAAGAAGTTGCATTTTTATGTGAAGTGCAGCAGGCTGGTATTTTTAGTGTTCCGGCACTGGAAGATGCACAAATGGCGCATATGTTAGCGTCCTTCTGCCCAAACATTCTGTTCCCTTATGCCCGTGAAGCTGTGTCTAACCTGGTGAATCGCGGTACTTTCCCGCAACTGAATCTGGCACCAGTGAATTTTGATGCCTTATTTGCTCAATACGTGCAAAAACGTCAGGCTGAAGCTCAGGCCCAGCAAGGCGTGACTCAACATTCTTAAGATGAAAGCTGCAATTGCTGTGTTAGGGGCGGGCTCATACGGGACCGCCCTTGCTATTTCGCTGGCCCGTAATGGTAATCCAACTCTGTTGTGGGGACGCAACGCGGAGGATATCCGTGTGATGGCCGAACAACGGATCAATCAGCGCTATTTGCCGGATATCCGCTTGCCTGATTCTTTAGCTGTAACAGATGATCTGGCCTATGCAGTAAGCTCTTGCCGGGATATTTTATTGTCCGTGCCAAGCCATGCTTTTGCAGACACTTTAAAGCAAATAAAACCTTATTTGCAGCATGCTGCCCGTGTGGCCTGGGCGACTAAAGGCCTGGAGCCGGAAACAGGCCGTTTGTTGCAGGATGTGGCCAAAGAAATCCTTGGCGAAGACGTGTCTTTAGCTGTGTTATCTGGCCCGACTTTTGCCAAAGAATTAGCAAAGGGTTTGCCTACTGCTATCTCCTTGTCTTCTACCGATCCTGAATTTATTGCCACTTTGTCTGATTTGTTGCACTGCACTAAGACCTTCAGGGTGTATACCAATCCAGATTTTATTGGGGTGCAACTCGGTGGTGCGGTAAAAAACGTTATCGCTATAGGCGCTGGTATGGCCGATGGTATTGGTTTTGGCGCTAATGCCCGTACCGCTTTGATCACCCGTGGTTTAACCGAAATGTGCCGTTTAGGTTGTGCCTTAGGTGCAAAAAAAGAAACCTTTATGGGCATGGCGGGTTTAGGTGATCTGGTTTTAACCTGTACCGACAACCAATCCCGTAACAGACGTTTTGGTTTGTTATTAGGGGAAGGTAAAGGTGTTGAAGAAGCCATGACGGCCATAGGCCAGGTGGTGGAAGGTTATCGTAATGCCAAAGAAGTCTTTAATCTGGCGCAACGTGTCGGTGTAGAAATGCCTATTACCGAGCAAATTTACCAGGTGTTGTATCAGGGCAAAGATGCGCGGTTGGCGGCGATGGATCTATTAGGCCGCGAAAAACGCGACGAATAAAATACCCGTTGTATTTGGCGCCGCAGCTTTGTTGCCTGC
>CAMLSF010000071.1 GCA_946482615.1 uncultured Chromatiaceae bacterium
CAAGTGACAAAACAACATCCAGAGTTTCAGCAAATATTGAGTTGGTGCCAGCAAAAACCAGAGCTTAATCCAGCTATTACTGACTGAACTCCTCCAGCTTCGGATACTGGTTTAATACATCACAGGCTCTTTGCATGGCGTCGCCAAACAAGGCCGGGTGGAAATCGCCGTTTTGGCAATAGTCACGGCGAAATTGCAGCAGGCTGTTGATGTCCTGTGCAGCTTTGGCTAATGCCTCCTGTTGTCCCGTCCCGTAATCCTGACCTATCGCATAAAAAGCTTTTTGAATTTTGCGGGTAACTACTGAATCAGACTGAGCCCCGGGCAGCGAAATATGTTCGGCCAGCCAGTCCAATACAGGTTCTGAGTAAGGTAGCACCCGCGGGTGATCATAAAATGTCAGGGCACTGACGCACAGCAAACATAACAGTAAAAAATTGCGCATAACCTGTTACCCCATCTGCGGCTTGATTGGTTATAACACAGCGCAGCCGACTTGCCACTGTCAACCAGACAGCCAATACTGCCTTTAGTGTCAACTATGTTGACATAACGAAGCTGAACCTAAGATTAAAATTCAATATGGATCAGAGTGTTATATACTATAGGCCTTTGGTTCAATTATTGCAGTCAGTAAATTTGGTTATAACACAAAGCAGTCAGGATAAGCCGCCTCCCGGAGCTGATTACCGGCAGCAGACAGGTAAGATGCTTCAGGATTCGTCAAAACAAGGTGTGGTTTGTCCTGTATCAACAAGCTGCAATAAACAGCCTGCTACACTGATGATCAGAGAGCAGCACGAGGTATGGGCGTGGATAATAAGATAGATATTAAAAATATTCCGGTTGAGGTGCACAAACCTGATCCGGACAAAAAAGCTAAGTACAACCCAAGAGATCGCATCTATGTGCGTGCGGTCAAAGGCTTGCATCAAACATTAAGGCGCAATATTGGTTTTGTGTTTATGGCGGCCTTTATGTTGCTGCCCTGGCTGCAGTTTAATGGTCAACAGGCTATTTTGCTCGATATTGTTGAGCAGAAGTTTTATATCTTCGGTATGACCTTATGGCCGCAGGATTTCACTATTCTGGCCTGGATTTTTGTGATAGCGGCATTTGCATTGTTTTTTGTCACCACCTTTTATGGCCGGGTCTGGTGCGGTTATTTATGCCCGCAAACCGTCTGGACCTTTATTTTTATGTGGTTTGAAGAGAAATTTCAGGGTACCCGCAATCAGCGTATGAAGCTGGATCAGGAGCCCTGGACCTTGAGTAAAGTGCTGAAAAAAGGTGCGACTCATTTTAGCTGGCTGGCGTTTTCTGTGCTTACCGCGCTGATTTTTGTCGGCTACTTTACCCCTGTGGATCAGCTGTTTATCCAGTTTTTTACCTTTGAAGCCAGCTTCTGGGCTGCAGTATCGGTTTGGTTTTTTGCCTTTTGTACTTATGGTAATGCTGGCTGGATGCGCGAAATTATGTGTACTCACATTTGCCCTTATGCCCGTTTCCAATCCGCTATGTTTGATAAAGACACATTTACTGTGACTTACGATGCCAAACGTGGCGAAAACCGTGGCCCACGTGCCCGTAAAGACGCAGACTACAAAGCCAAAGGTTTAGGCGACTGTATCGACTGTAATTTATGTGTGCATGTCTGCCCTACAGGCATCGACATCCGCAATGGACTGCAGTACGAGTGTATTAACTGTGGCGCCTGTATCGACGCCTGTGACGACACCATGGATAAAATGGGCTACGCCAAAGGCTTAATCAGTTACACCACAGAACATAGTCTGGAAGGCAAAACCACTAAAGTCATACGTGGCAAATTAGTTGGCTACTTTATGGTGCTGGTCGCAGTTTGTGCTGCCTTTGCCTGGACCTTAGTGGTGCGCAAACCTGTGGTGATGGATATAGTTCGTGATCGGGGTTCTCTGTTCCGTGAAACCGACGAAGGTTTAATTGAAAACACCTATACCTTAAAAGTCATTAACAAGTCGCAGTTGGAGCAAACCTATCAATTATCGGTAGAAGGGTTGGATGACGCGCAGTGGATTGGCGAGAAAGAGCTGACCATCAAAGGCGGCGAAACCGCCAACCTGCCGATCAGCTTATCGCTGGATCCTGTGGATGCAAAAAGCCCTGTGCTGGAAATTGAATTTGTACTGCAGGACAGTGACGAGCCTGATGTTCGTTTAACTCAGGGCAGTAAGTTCTTTTCATCACGTTAAGCTGTCAAAAGCGTTAGACTAGGCTACCCATAAATTGGGGTCAGATCACATTAGTTATGCATAACTAATGTGATCTGACCCCATTTTTATAGTTTCTACGGAATTCCATGAGCACTTTTGATTTTTCTACCTTAAGTCCGGATTTAATGCTGGATGCCCTGTTTCATTATGGCTTTGATGTCAGCTCTGGTTTATTACAACTGAACAGCTTTGAAAACCGCGTTTGTCAGTTCAGAGATGAAGATCGTAAAAGCTGGGTGGTAAAGTTTTACCGGCCGGAACGCTGGAGCTTAGAACAACTGAACGAAGAGCATCAGTTTGTGCGTGAACTGGCAGAGATTGAAGTGCCTGTGGCCGAAGCTGTTGAACGCGATGGTCAGCAGGTGTTGTCTTATGGCGGCTTTTACTTATCGGTTTTTCCAAGCCGTGGTGGCCGTACATTGGAGTCTGACAACGAAAATCAACTGCTGCAACTGGGGCGCTTTTTAGGTATGTTGCATCAGGTCGGCGCGGCACGGCCTTTTGTCCACAGGCCAACCATCAACCACCAGACTTTTTTACTCGACAGCCAGCAAAGCCTGTTGCAGTCGGGCCTTATCCCGCCGTCATTGGAAAAAGATTATCAGGCCATGATGCAACAATTATGCGATAAAGTCGGTCCTTTGTATCAGCCGGAAAAAATCAGGCGGCTGCATGGCGATTGCCATATAGGCAATTTGCTGTGGCACGACGACAGGCCTTTGTTACTGGACTTTGATGACAGCCGCAATGGCCCTGCTGTGCAGGACTTGTGGTTATTGCTCAACGGCGACAGGGCAGAACAAACTTATCAGCTGTCGTTATTACTTGAAGAGTACGAACAGTATTGCGACTTTGATCATAAAGAACTGCGTTTGATAGAGCCGCTGCGGGCTATGCGTATCTTGTCTTATATGGCCTGGATAGCAAAAAGGTGGAGCGATCCTGCTTTTCCAAAGAACTTTCCATGGTTCAGTACAGACCAATACTGGCAGCAACAATTGCGGGCGCTGGATGAACAGCTGAAATTCTGTGACCAGAGTCCACTTTCTCTGGTGCCTCAATGGTAAGATTTTGTTAGAGTAGTGGCAGTTTTATTCCAAGGAACATTCGAATAATGAAAAAGTTAACAGCGTTGTTAGTAAGTGCTTTGTTATTGCCTGTGGCAGTTTTTGCCGCTCAGTTTGAAGAAGGTAAACACTACGAAGTGATTTCAGAACAGGCCACAACCAAACCTGAAGTGAAAGAGTTTTTCTCTTTTTATTGTCCGGCCTGTTTTGGTTATGAACCTAAAGTGCAGGCTTTAGCTAAACAATTACCAGCGGGCACTGAACTGAAAAAAGTGCATGTCGACTTTTTACAGCACGCTTCACCAGAAATTCAGGCTACTTTAGCTAAAGCTTATCTGGTGGCAAAAAATCTGGGTAAAGGCGATCAGGTCGCCAGCGCATTTTTTAACCATATTCATGTTGATCGTAAAAGTTTCGCCAACGACGACGATATCAAAGCTGTGGCTGTGGCTCAGGGCATAGACGCAGCTACTTATGACAAAGCGATCAAAAGTTTCACTGTAGTTGGTGGTGCTAAACAAATGAAAAAAGAACAGGATGCCTTGTCTGCCCGTCGTGTATTAACTGGCGTACCTACTTTTGTTGTCAACGGTAAATACAAAATTCTGAATCAGGGCCTGAGCCGTGAAAATCAGGATGAAGAGTTTAAACAACTGGTTAATTTCTTGCTGACTCAATCTTAATTAAAAGGCGTGTTTTATGTTGAAAAAATTACTGGTTGCTTTGGTCTTCGCTCCCGTGATGGCGCTGGCATCTGCTGCATCACCTGTGCAGTTTCAGGAAGGGGTGCATTACGAAGTAGTCGCAGAAAAAACGACGGCTCAACCTGAAGTTCTGGAGTTTTTTTCCTTTTATTGCCCACATTGCAAAGCTTTTGAGCCTTTTGCTCAGGCACTGAATAAGAGTCTGCCTAAAGGGGTCAGCCTGACTAAACATCACGTCGACTTTTTACAGGTTGCTCCGCCTGAGTTACAGCAGTCGTTAGCTAAAGCCTATGTGGTGGCAAAAAACGCCGGTCAGGGCGACCGTATTGCGGATGTAATCTTTGACTACTTACATAATCAGCGCGCCAGCTTCAGCAGCGAACAGGACATTCGCAACCTGTTGGTGGTCAACGATGTGCCCGCCATGTTGTTTGACTCAGGTATGGTCAGTCAGGCTGTAAATGATGAAGTTGCAGCGATGAAAAAAAGTCAGGATCACTACTCTGAAGCCAAAGTCTTAAGAGGTGTGCCTACGTTACTGGTGAACGGCAAATATCTGGTGAAGTTTTCTGGCCTGAGCCAACAGAATTTCCAGCAGGAGTTAGATGCGGTAGTGGCTTTTTTACTGACGAAAAAAGATTAAACAGCCTTTTACTACTCCAGCCAGAAAAAGACCGGTCTTGTGAAAACAGGCCGGTTTTTTATTTTTACGCTTGTCGCCGATATTGTTGCGAACTATTCGCAATTGAAATAGTCTAGATGACATCAATTCTCAATTGGAGATGTCGTATGGAACACTGGCAACAGATCATAGCTCAAGGCAATCAGGCTTTTACACAACGGCATTTAACGGCAGCAGCCAGCTTTTATCGTCAGGCTATTTCTGATGTCTGGCCCATCTGGTACCACTGCGCTTTTGTTCATTGTCCGCCGGAGTTGAGTCGGGAAGAGGCGTCGTTACCTACCTTTTGTTTATCCATTTCCATTCAGAATCTGGCAGAAACTTATGCGCAACAACAATGCTGGCGTCGTTGCCAGACTACTTTACGGCATGGTTTAAACTGGTTTGAGCAAATGCTGCAGCGTCTGGATGGAGACCATCCGGCCAGTATTGCTGTGTTGCAGGAGTCGGCCAGGCTTAGAGCCGAGTATCAGGCGGTGTGTAAAAGATACCGGCAGTGGCAGTTATCACTTTTACCGGCCAGCCGTCAGTATGTCCATTAAAAAGCCCGGCTTTCATAAGCCGGGCCTGATGCTGTACTCTGTTATTAACGCCCTAAAGCTTTAGCCACACCAGCGCCATAAGCCGGATCAGCTTTAGTGCAGTTGGCAATATGTCTGTCCTGAATAGCCTTGGACACGCCCGCCAGATTCGCTGCTGTATTGTTAAACAGGATCTGCTGTTGTGCCGGTGTCATCAGCCGGAATAAATCACCAGGTTGTTCGTAGTGATCGTCATCCACATAATGATCATAACGGTCTGCTGCCCCTGTCATCGCCAAAGCGGGTTCGGCGTATTCAGGTCTGTTGTCCCAGACACCTTTGGAATTGGGCTGATAGCTGATAGTGCCACCCAAATTACCATCGGTACGCATCTGACCGTCTCTGTGGTAACTATGGAAAGGACAGCGGGGCGCATTCACAGGTATATGGTTAAAGTTCACACCTAAACGGTAACGCTGGGCATCCCCATAAGAAAATAACCGCGCCTGTAACATCCGATCCGGTGAGAAACTAACGCCAGGCACCACATTGGCCGGCGAAAACGCCGCTTGTTCCACTTCTGCAAAATGGTTTTCCGGGTTTTTATTCAGCTCCAGTACCCCCACTTCATGCAAGGGATAGTCTTTGTGTGACCAGACTTTGGTTAAATCAAAGGGGTTGTGTTTATGAGTCGCGGCTTGCTGCTCTGTCATGATCTGCACTTTTAAAGTCCAGCGTGGATAATCACCTGCTTCTATGCAGTCGTACAAATCACGTAAATGGCTTTCTCTGTCTTTGCCTATCACTTGTTCCGATTCTTCTGCGCTCAGGTTTTTAATACCCTGGTGAGTGTGAAAATGAAATTTCACCCAATACCTTTCATTGGCGGCATTAATAAAGCTAAAAGTATGGCTGCCAAAACCATGCATATGGCGATAAGTCGCAGGAATACCTCTGTCACTCATTACTATAGTAACCTGATGCAGAGCCTCAGGTAATAAGGTCCAGAAATCCCAGTTGCTTTCAGCACTGCGTAAGCCTGTGCGTGGGTCACGTTTGACTGCGTGGTTTAAGTCCGGGAAACGCATAGGATCACGAAAGAAAAATACGGGCGTATTGTTGCCGACAATATCCCAGTTACCTTCTTCGGTATAAAATTTCACAGCAAAACCACGAATATCCCGCTCTGCATCAGCCGCACCACGTTCACCTGCTACTGTAGAGAAGCGTAAAAATACATCGGTCTTTTTACCAACCTGAGAAAATAATTTAGCTCTGGTGTAACGACTGATGTCGTGAGTCACAGTGAAGGTGCCGTAAGCACCAGCGCCTTTGGCATGCATGCGCCGCTCAGGTATCACTTCGCGGTCAAAATGGGCCAGCTTTTCCAGTAACCAGATATCCTGTAATAAAGCAGGGCCACGTGGACCTGCTGTCATAGTGTTGGTGTTATCCGGAACAGGGGCGCCAGTGGCGTTAGTCAAAGGGGGGACTTTACTCATCGCAATTCTCCGTGTCTGCTAAACAAATCATTGTGTTGGGGGAACTGTCACTGGTGATCACCAGACTGCAGACTGGTAAAACTATAGTCAGAATTTATGATGTGGGCGAATAGAGTCCGGGCAGAGATTTTTAAAGCAAATACCATTTTCCTTGTTGGAGCTGCAGGCTTTGCAGTTTTTGTTCTTCTTCACCATTGTGATAATGCAATCTGGTAAATTCAACTTTATCCGGGCTTACCCAACGCACATCCAATGGGTTCCAGGGTTGTATTCTGTTGTCGTCACCACTCAATACCAGCTCAGCATACAGCTTGTGGTTACGAAGGCGGTAAATCACCACCAGATTGGCATTTTCTTTATCAGAACGAGCTTCGGAATACACCAGCAAACGTTGGTTATCAGGAGACAACAGCGGGAAACCGTTGATTTGTGTCTGTAGGCCAGTTTGGGTATTGACCAGATAAACACTGCGGCCACGGTATTCAAATACCCAGACGACGGCCAGTTGTGCCGCTTCTAAATAGGAAACTAAATAAGGCTGGGTATCTTCATCGGTTTTTTCTTTAAAAATAGGAAAAGCTAAAGCACCGGCTTTGGTTTGCAGATGCAAAAAGTTGCTGTTGCGTTGTACTTTAAAAGGGACTTTAGCCATCAACTCTTCTTCCAGCTCTTCCGCACAAGAGCGTTCAAGTCCGACTTCAAACTCGCAAGCCATTGCAGTCGTCGCAATAGAACTACAAAATAGCCAAAACAGGAACGGCAACATTGTTTTTTGCAGTAAGCTGATGCTGGACATCAGAGGTTTTCCCCGACTGAATAAAATACTCAATAATTCATATGGTTTAGTTTAGGTAAATTTGAACCCTAGTCATCACTATTTCATTTGAAAAGACTAAAAACTAAGCTCAATGGCGACATTAGGGAGCAGGTATATGACAGAGCGATTAAAAACAGTACTGATCACAGGAGCAAATCGCGGTATTGGCTTTGCTATAGCAAAAACTCTGATACAACGGGGCGGTTATCAGCTATTACTGGCAGCCCGTCATCAAAAAGACGCCGAAGAAGCCGTTACTTTGTTGGGCTCTGGTATAGCGCTTCGACTGGATTTAACCGACCCTTTATTGCTTGAGCAAAAAGCCCTGCAGATAGAGCGTCAGTATGGCCCTGTGGATGTGCTCATTAATAATGCAGCTATGCTGCATTCCACCGAAGTGCAACATACCCATGCCGAAGATTTGCTCCATAGTTTGTCGGTCAATACGGTAGCGCCTTTTATGCTGTGCAAGGTGTTTGGTCTGTTGATGAAACAGCGCGGTTATGGCCGTATTGTTAATGTTTCATCCAGTTGGGGCAGTTTTTCTGAGGGATTGGAAGGTCCGGCTTGTTATGCCATCAGTAAAGCGGCGCTAAATGCTGTCACTGTGAGCTGTGCCCGTGAATTGATGCCTGAAGTGAAAGTAAACGCCGCTTGTCCTGGCTGGGTGCGCACCCGTATGGGTGGTGAAGCCGCAGATTTAAGTCCGGAGCAAGGGGCTGAAACACCAGTCTGGCTCGCCACCCTGGATGACGATGGCCCGACTGGTGCATTTTTCCGCAATAAAACCCAGATTGACTGGTAGTTGGTGCTGTTGGCTTAGAAATCCTGCACTGCAGGGCGCAGTACTATTTCGTTAATATCTACCTCTTTAGGTTGCTCTATGGCGTAAGCCACAGCTCTGGCCACAGAATCCGCCGGAATAGCCATCTGATAGAAGTTGCCAACAAATTCTGCGCTTTGCTGGTGGCTGCTGCCGTGTTTTAGTTCAGAATCTACGGCGCCGGGCAAAATAGTGGTGGTACGGATAGCTCCGCCCACTTCATGGCGTAAACCTTCGCTGATGGCCCTGACAGCAAACTTGGTGCCGCTGTACACAGTGCCGCCCGGACTGAAGACTTTGATGCCCGCTACAGACGAGATATTAATAAAATGACCGGATTGTTGCTGCTCAAAGACCGGCAAGGCTGCGGCTATTCCATAGAGCACACCTTTGATATTGATGTCGATCATCCGGTCCCATTCATCTGTTTTTAATTCACTTAGCGGAGCTATAGACATCAAGCCTGCGTTATTAATAATGACATCCAACTGGCCAAAACGACTGACAGCCAGTTGCACCAAAGCCTTTACTTCAGTGGCTTTAGTCACATCAGTCACCAGATAAGCGGCTTGCCCACCTTTGGCTTCGATACTGGCTGCTATCTGTTGCAGCTTGTCTTCACGACGCGCACCCAAAACCACTTTAGCGCCCAGACTGGCCAAATGGTAAGCGGTGGCTTCGCCTAAACCACTGCTGGCACCTGTGATCACTACTGTTTTTCCTGCAATATTCTGACTCATACTTTTATCCTCAGTCGGTTGCACTTGGTTAATTTCGACCCGGTCAGTATGAAGTGATAGACAAATCCAAAAAATGGAAATATTTTGATTTTATAATTCCTTATTTTGGAATAATTGATGCTCAACAAAGTGGAACTGTTGCGGATTTTTTGTACTGCAGCCCAATGTGACAGCTTTAAGGCGGCAGCTGTCCGGCTGCATATTTCGCCACAGGCAGTGACCAGAGCAGTGCAGCAATTGGAGCAATATACCGGTGAGGTGTTGTTTCACCGCAGTACCCGTCATATCCGGCTGACCCGTTTTGCTGAGGATTTTTTGCAACAGGCTCAAGCCAGCCTGGCTCAGCTGGATGCATTGTTTCAACAACATCAGGCTGATCGGGAGCATCTGATTGCTGGTCTGGTGCGGGTTGCGGCTCCAAAAGTTCTGCGTCCTATATTGATGCCGGTATTTGCTGAGTTGGCGCAGCGTTATCAGGAGTTACAACTGGATCTGCGTTTTTCCGATCAAATTGCCGACGTAGTGGATGAGCAGATAGATGTGGGGATCCGGATAGGTTCGGTGCGGGATAATAGCTTTATCGCCCGCACTGTGGCCCGGGTTAGTCTTTACCTGACGGCCAGCCCGGCTTTACTGGCACAACATGGTCAGCCTGCTGATCTGGAGCAATTGGCGTTGATGCCAGTCACTCAGTTGATGGACAGAGCAACCGGAAGGCCATGGCATTGGTATTTCAAAGATGGAGTTTTATGGTCGCCAAAGCGCAGCAGCTTTATCGTCGATGATGCGGAGGCAGAAGTGGAAGCAACCCTCGCCGGGCTCGGCGTTTCGCAATTGGCTTCTTATAGCGCTATTCCGCATATTCGTACAGGCGCTTTAGTGCGGTTATTGCCTGAACTGGAACCCAAAGCCTGGCCATTATCCGTCTACAGACCACAACGTGGTCCTGTATCCGAGCGGGTCAGGTTGGTGGTTGATCACCTGGTCAAGGCTTTGAGTGACAGAGAGATATTCCCTGAATCGCCCTAATTTTAGTCAGGCACATGAATACGTGCTTTCACATACTTCAGCTGTGCCACTATGGTAAAGGTCATGATCACCAGCAAAGACCAGGAACTCCATTTGCCGACATGCACCACAGACCAGGCGCCCAGTTGATTGGGATAACTCCATAAGCCCATAAAAGTGCTGATGTTTTCTGCCAGCCAGATAAAAAAGCCAACTAAAACAAAACCCAGTAATAAAGGCATCTGCCGCTCTTTTTCCAGCGGGTGGTAATAAACCACAGTTCTGGCATACAAACCTAAAGTAATAGCGGCCAGATACCAACGGTAATCACCAATATAGTGATGGCTGAAAAAATTCAGGTAAATCAGGGATGCAATCAGAGCTGCCATCCAATAAGGCGGATGATGCCGCACCCTAAGCTCCATTAAACGCCAGATTTGAATAATGTAACTGCCGACTGCGGCGTACATAAAACCGGCAAACAGTGGGACACCCCATACTTTGGTGTACGCAGGGTCGGGGTAACTCCAGGATTGAATAGCACCTGAGGTTTTAAACACTTCCAACGCAAAACCAACCAGATGAAACAGGCTGATGGCTTTGGCTTCATCCCAGGTTTCCAGTTTGGCCCAGACCATCCAGATTTGGATCAACAAAGCCAACAGCAATAGCAGGTCATAACGGCTTATGCCAGCTATCCCCTCACGTGGGACCAGCAACACCGAGAGGAAAAACAAGCCGACAAATAAGCAGGCGCGTGCCTGTTTGATGCCAAAAAACAAAAACTCCCAGCAAAACCTCTGTATGGCAGAACTGCCTGTTGGTGTAGTAACAGACATAAGCCATTGATCAAATTTATTAAACTGCAACGACATCCGGCACATATCCTTATGATGTTAAGCCTTTGATCTAAAGCCACGCTAAAGCCTGAGTCAGACAAAAGCAAGCTGGCTCAGCAAGATCACAGGGAATTGTTTTGCCATAAAACAGCCGGACGAACAAGGCAGAAAGCCAACCAGCTGCGGCTGATGGCTGATCGCTGCTCTGGTATTGCCGTACACTAAAGTGACGGATAATTCAGGGGCCAGCTTTTTCTGATGACTGCTTTTCAGCGTTTTATGTTTTTATGCATTGTTTTCATGGCGCTAGTCGCAGGGCCTGTTCAGGCTCAATCCAGCGGCTGGGTGCAGGCCAGTCATTTAAAAGCGGAGCTGGTCAGCGATCATCTGGATGTACAACCCGGCCAAAGTCTGAAGCTGGCGCTGCATTTTATTCCGGATGAGCATTGGCATACTTACTGGCAAAACCCCGGTGATTCAGGCTTAGCCACCAGCATTGCATGGACTTTGCCCGAAGGCGTAGAGGCTGGTGCTATTCAGTGGCCAGCTCCTATGGCTATTTCGGTGCCACCACTGGTGAATTATGGTTTTGAAGGCCCGACTATCTTAGTGTCGGAATTGAGTATTCCGGCCGATTTCAAAGGCTCCCAGCTACAGATCAAAGCCAGGGTAGACTGGCTGGTGTGCAAAGAGATTTGTATTCCGGCTGACGCCAGTTTTGAGCTGAATTTACCTGTGACTCAAACCGCTGTGTTGGCCAATGACTACCTGAAACTTTTTGAACAAGCCACACAAAAACAACCCAAAATTTTGCAGCTGCAGGGCCGTTATGATGTACAAAACCAGAAGTTTTCTGCCGCTGTGCCAATGCCGGAAGATTTAAAAGTATCGGCTTTTTTTGTTGCAGCTCCTGAACTGGTTGATCACGCCGCGCCTCAGCAAATTGATTGGGTAGATGGCGAGTTATTATTACGTCAGCAGCAAAACACTTATTTTAATCAGGCTCAGGCCCAATTTGATCTGGTACTGAATACGGCCGCAGGCCCTGTGCTACTGCAACTGCTGCATGAAAGTGCGCCACAAGGGTCTGAAGCCAGGCTAGCCAGTTTCAGCCTGCCGGACTGGTTGGCAATGCTGGGGCTGGCCGCTTTAGGTGGTTTGATCCTGAACCTGATGCCCTGCGTATTTCCGGTGTTGTCTTTAAAAGCTCTGAGTCTGGTCAACAACCAAAATTCTGCTCAACACATCAAAGCCGAAGCTTTATGGTATAGCGCTGGGGTGCTGCTTAGTTTTGTTGCCTTAGCAGCTTTATTGCTGCTGTTCAGAGCTGCAGGTGAGGCCGCAGGCTGGGGTTTTCAGCTGCAAAACCCACTGGTAGTGGGGTTACTGGCCTATCTGCTTTTTATGTTGGGTTTAAGCTTATCTGGTGTAGTGCAACTGGGGTTAGGCTGGATGAATGCGGGCCAGCAACTGACACAAAAGTCGGGTTATAAAGGCTCCTTTTTTACCGGGGTTTTGGCTGTGGTTGTTGCCAGCCCCTGTACAGCGCCCTTTATGGGCACGGCTTTAGGTTATGCCGCCACTCAGCCTGCCTTAGCGGCTTTGGCAATTTTTGCGGCTTTAGGTGTAGGTATGGCCTTACCTTTCCTGCTGTTGGCCTGGTGGCCTGGTTTTGCCGCTTTATTGCCTAAACCCGGACTCTGGATGGACAAACTGAAGCAATGGCTGGCTTATCCTTTGTATCTAAGTGCGGTCTGGTTGTTGTGGGTCTATGGTCGCCAGCAAGGGATAGATGCGTTGGCTTTGGCTTTAGTGGGGCTGGTGCTGGTCGGTGCTGCCTGCTGGCTCTGGGGGCAACAACAAGGGCAACAGACAGGTAAAATCAATAGTCTGCTTGCATTGGTGTTACTGCTGGGGGCCTTGGCGTTGTTATGGTACCCACAGCCTGCTACACAACAGGTTGCACAAACAGATCATGCAGAAGTCTGGTCTGAGCAACGTTTAAAGCAACTGGTGCAGGATGGTCAGCCTGTACTGGTGAATATGACAGCCGACTGGTGTATCACCTGCTTAGTCAATGAACGGGTGGCGCTGGACACAGACAGCAGCAAAGCTGCTATGGCCTTGTATAACCTGACTTATTTAAAAGGCGACTGGACCAATAAAGATCCGGCCATCAGTGCCTATTTGCGCCAGTTTCAGCGTGACGGTGTGCCTTTGTATGTGTTGTATTGGCCTGGTCAGCCACCGGAAGTGTTACCACAAATTTTAACGCCGGATTCATTACGTCAGGCGTTGGAGCAATTGAGCAGTAAACAACCCTTAATTACCAGCCAATAGCCACAGGAGTTAAACCATGAAACTCAAGTTTGCTTTAAGTTTATCTGCCTTATGTTTTGCCGGTAGCCTGTTTGCCGCCCCTCAAGTAGGTCAGGCTGCGCCGGCTTTTACCTTAACGGACACCAAAGGCCAAAGTCATTCGTTAGCCGATTTTGCCGGTAAAACCGTAGTGCTGGAATGGACCAACCACGAATGTCCTTTTGTGGTCAAACACTACAGCGGCAATATGCAGAGCCTGCAAAAACAATTTGGCACAGACGATGTAGTCTGGTTGTCTGTGATCTCGTCAGCGCCAGGTAAACAAGGTCATGTCACAGCCACTAAAGCCGATGAACTGACCTCCAGCCGCAATGCTATGCCGGACGCTGTGCTGTTTGATGAAACTGGCGTTACAGGCAAAGCTTACGATGCTAAAACCACACCTCATATGTATGTGATTGATAAAAAAGGTGTATTGCAATATATGGGCGGTATCGACAGCATTCCGTCTGCCAAGGTGGACGATATCGCCAAAGCCACACCCTATTTTTCTGATGCTTTAACTGCGGTGCTGGCAGGCAATCTGGCCAGCCCTGCTGTGACTAAGCCTTACGGTTGCAGCATAAAGTACTAATCCCCTTCGTGCTTGAAGCCGCAGCTTTGTTGACCGCGTTTTCTCGCCCCAGTCGCATAGTCAGCTATGCGACTGGGGTCTCGTCCGCTTGTCGTCGCGCTGCAACTCCAATTACTTTGGGGAAGTTTGGCACTTTTTAATAGCGGCTTTTTCTGTAGTCGGATAAAAAACCATCTTTGCTCTTTTACCCCTGCGTTAAACAAGGTATAAGTGCGCAATGAAAACTCCAAAACGCATTCAGCCACTGATCGATGAAGGTCTGGTGGATGAAGTACTCAGGCCACTGATGAGTGGCAAAGAAGCCTCCGTCTACGTGGTACGGTGCGGGGATGATATTCGCTGCGCCAAAGTGTATAAAGACGCCAGTCAGCGCAGCTTTAAAAAAGCAGCTCAGTATCAGGAAGGCCGTAAAGTACGCAGCTCCAGACGAGCCAGAGCCATGGAAAAAGGCTCAAGTTATGGCCGGGAGCAGGCCGAAGAAAGCTGGCAAAACGCTGAAGTGGATGCTTTATACAAACTGGCTGACGCCGGGGTGCGGGTGCCACAACCTTACGGCTGCTTTGATGGCATTTTGCTGATGGAACTGATTTTAGACGACGAGGGCGATGTAGCCCCAAGGTTAAATGATATTCAGCTGACCGCCGAACAAGCCCGCCTTGACCACAAAACCATGATGCAGCATATTCTGCGGATGTTGTCTGTAGGCTTAGTGCATGGTGACTTATCCGAATTTAACGTACTGCAGGACCCGCATGGCCCTGTCATTATCGATTTACCGCAAGCCGTAGATGCAGCCGCCAATAACAATGCACAGTGGATGCTGGAGCGGGATGTGAATAACATCACCCAATATTACGCTCAGTTTGCACCTGAACTGGCTGCTACCAAATACGCCAAAGAAATCTGGGCCTTATTTGAAGCTGGTAATTTAAATCCAAATACGGAACTGACAGGCGAATTTACCGAAGCCGAACATACCGCAGACATCAACGCTGTGCTGGATGAAATCAATGCCGCTTTTGCCCAAATGCAGGAGCGCAAAGAACGGCAACAGGCGCCGAATGAACAGGACTAGAGCATGTTGGTGAAACAAAGTGATAGCTTAGTGTTGCTGATTGATATGCAGGAGAAGTTGGCTCCGGCGATCGATCAGGGCAAAGAAGTGGAACAAGCAGCAGCCTGGGTCTTACAAATTGCCGTGCAGCTGGGGGTGCCCGTGCTTGCCACAGAACAGTATCCAAAAGGTTTAGGTGCGACTTTGCCTGCTTTGGCTGAACTGGTGCCAGCAGATCAGGTGATGGAGAAAATCCATTTCAGCGCTTTGCGTGAACCTCTGATCGCGGAGCGGTTAAAACTAACTGCGAAAAGCCAGCTGGTGATCATAGGTACTGAAACTCATGTCTGTGTGCTGCAAACTGCTATGGATGCCCTGGCTGCCGGTTATCAGGTGTTTATAGTCGAAGAAGCGGTAGGCTCGCGCACTGAACAAAACCGTCAGCTGGCGTTATTACGTTTACAGCAGGCTGGCGCTCAAATTATCAGTAAAGAAATGCTGGCCTTTGAGTGGCTGGATAAAGCTGGCACAGAGAGCTTCCGTACTATCAGCAAAGGCTGGATCCGCTAAAGCGGTAAAGAAAGCTGTGGATCTTGTGATGTTAAAACTACTGACAGTGTCTTTCTGGCGATTCATTGCGTGCATCAGTTTGCTGCTGGGTTTAATAGGTGTCGCATTGCCTGGTTTACCTACAGTGCCATTTTTGCTGGTGTCAGCCTGGTCTGCAGGCAAAGGCTGGCCACGTTTGGAAATTTGGTTATTAGCACACCCCAGCTTTGGCCCAGCCCTCAAACGCTGGCGTGAACAGGGCGCCGTGCCCCGTAAAGCCAAATATCTGGCTATTGTGATGATGTCCTTGTCTGTAGTTCTGCTGTTGTTATCCGCAGCGCCTTTCTGGCTCAAACTTGTGTTACCTGCTTTTCTTTGTGCTGTAGCTATCTGGTTATGGCTCCGCCCAGAAGCTTGATTAGGTTTATTTTCTCCTGCCTGAGCTCCAAAACCCCCGTACTGCACCAAAGTGTTATGTCGAATTTTTGTACATTCTTCTATGGTTGATCCGCTTATTAACCGAGGAAAATCTATGAAAACAATAACAAAGTACATCCGTGGTTTAGTTCTGAAGTTAGTGTCCTGCCTGCTGCTGTTTAGCCCACTATTACAGGCGGCTTGTCTGGATGCAGTGGTGCTGGTGCATGGCAATACAGCGGCGCCGTCCAGTTGGAACAATACCTATAACCTGTTGCTCACTAAAGGTTATACGCCAGCTGATATCTACAGGCCCAGCTGGGGCAGCAGCAGTTGTGCAGCTTGTAATGATCATAATGGTTCTGAAGAAACTCCGGTGCGAACCGCTATTCAAAATGCGCTGGCCTCTTCCTGCACCGGCAAAATTGATGTGATAGGGCATTCGATGGGCGCTACTCTGGCGGCGCAACAAATTACTAAACTGGGGGTGCATAATCAGGTGGATGCATTTGTTGGTGTCGCCGGAGCCTTCCGTGGTTTATTAAGTTGTGGGGTTTATCCGTGGAATGTCTTGAACAGCACTTGCGGTGCTTATGGTTTGTCGGTCGGCAGCCCTTTTCTGGATGATTTATATGGTGTGCGTTTTGGCAGCAGAGTGTATTCCATCAAAAGTAATATCGACCAGGTTGTGTGTTCTTCGGGCTCCTGCTTAGTTTATGGCGTTCATAGCAGCAGTATCTGGGGACAGGACGGCACTTATACTTATGCAACCGGACATTTTGGTCTGCAAACGGATACTGCGGCTAAACAGTATGAGTTGATTCGATAGAACTAGGGGCGACCTTAACGGCCGCCCGTCTATCCAATAAACAGTTAAAACTCTGGCTGAAAATGAAAAGCCACGGCGATGCGGTTCCAGCTGTTGATGGTGACGATAAGGGCCGTCAGGTTCAGAATTTCCTGTTCTGTGTATTCTGCAGCAACAGTCGCATAGTCCTGATCAGACACGCCTTTACCTGCCACTAAAGTTAAAGCTTCAGTCCAGACTAACGCTGCCTGCTCACGGGCGGTGAAGGCTGATTTTACTTCCTGCCAGGACGCTAACACATCCAGCCGATGTTGTTGCTCACCATCTTTTCGCGCTTCATTGGCATGCATATGCTGGCAAAAAGCGCAGCCATTGATCTGGGAAGCCCGAAGTTTCATTAAGTGGATCAGGCTTTTATCAAGACCTGAATCTTCGGCTGCTTTGGCCAACCCGACCAGATGTTGCACTATGGCTGGCTGACCTTTATAGACCGCAGTACGACTAATACGTTTTGACATACACACCTCCGTTGGTTGAGGTGCTCAGTGTACAAAAGGCTTAGCTGGCAGAATTGGAGAATTGCGACATCTTACGTTTTTTATACTGACCCGGAGTTTGACCTGTAATGCGGACAAAATGCTGATGCATATGGGCCTGGTCGTAAAAACCAGCTTGTTGCGCCACAGCGGCTAAATCACTCAGCGGGTTCTTGCTGATTAAAAACCGCGCCAGTTTGACTTTAAACAGCAGCTGTAATTGCGCCGGTGATAAACCTGTTTCCAGCTTAAACAGCCGTTCAAACTGCCGGCGGCTTTTTGGTAACTGATGATAGAGATGCTGCAAATCCGAGGCGGGCTGCTGTAACAGCTGCAGGCTTTTTTGCACCAGACTGGTGTGGCCAATCATCCGTTCGGCCAGATGCAACAGCCAACATTCAACAGCGGTCAGTTGGGCAGGCAAATCGCTGCTAGTGGCTAATTGCTCCAGCAGCCAGTCCAATCCCACCAGATTTAATAAGCGCACATCCAGTTGTTCGGTAGCCGGTTCAGCAGGGCTAATGCCCAATAACTGAAAAGCGCCGCTAGCATGAAAACGCACGCTAAGCTGGTGCTGGCCAGCGATAAAAAAGCGTTGGCTGAGTTGTTGAGTGCACTGAAAATACACAGCGGGCAGCTGGTTGGGGATAAAATCAAAGGTCAGATTACTGCCACCATCCGGGTACAAAGCATGAGCCTGACTGACATCGGCCTGCTCTGGTACTTGCACAGCCCAGTACAATTGCACCCATGGCTGTAACTGTAAACAAGGCTGACGCTGACTAAAACCCAAAGCAGACAGCTGACTATTTTGTTGAAAAGCCAGCTGTTCCGG
>CAMLSF010000072.1 GCA_946482615.1 uncultured Chromatiaceae bacterium
CCAATCCAATTCAATAAAAAGCCATTGTTGAATCGCAAAAGCTTCCGCCAATGAAGTGGGACGCAATTCGGCCGGTAATAAAGGCGCGGCTTCACCACGACGACGATAATCCGCCAGCCAGGCGGCAGAGCGTTGAATTTGTGCTGGAGTCACAACTTGTGTCCTTTTTTGCTGGATTGACAGTATCCACAGGGCTTTGTACTTTAAGACGCCTGCGGGTGTAGTTCAATGGCAGAATGAAAGCTTCCCAAGCGTTATACCCAAGTAACTTCAAGATGCAGAATTCAGCGGGAGATAAAAGCGCTTTAGGCAAGGCAGCTGTTGGAAGCTTTAGTGGTTCTAAAGCGACAACAGTTAACGCGGCATAAAGCGCTTTTAGCCCCGCCCGAAGGGAGTCACTGGGCGATTGCACTGCGGTGTTAGCCTGTCTCACAAGGTAGTCGACATTGCTTCGCCATGCTGCCTTGCATTGCAAGCGCCCAACGGCTCTGAAACTCGCATATTGAGGTCACTTGGGTATATGTGCGGGTTCGATTCCCGTCACCCGCTCCAGCTTGTAGTTTGTTTAAATGAAAAAAGCACCCTCGGGTGCTTTTTTACTGACAGGCAATAGCCTTAGATTTGCGACTGAATGTAGTTGGGTAAACCAATCAGCTTGATTAGGCGCAGCTGTTGTTCCAGCCAATGGGCGTGATCGTTCTCCGTGTCGTCCAGCAAAGTCATCAGCAAATCGCGGGTGACGTAATCCTGCACAGATTCAGACAAAGCTATGGTCTTTTTCAGCAAAGCGCCGACAGCATACTCGACATTTAAATCGTTTTGCAGCATTGAAGGCACGTCAGTACCCACCTGCAGTGGATCACGTTTGGATAGATCCGGTGTGCCTTCTAAAAACAAAATACGTTCAATCAAGGCTGCCGCATGAGCTTTTTCATCCGTTACTTCGTGATCAATACGCTCGAACAGTTTGCTTAAACCCCAGTCATGATACATACGGGAATGGATAAAATACTGATCCATAGCGCTGAGTTCATTCGACAGCAGCTCGTTTAAGGCGGCTATAACCTGTGTATTACCTTTCATTGTTAGTCTCCTGAACCCATTTGGCTTTGCAGGTAATTTTCCAGACCTACCAAAGCAATTTGTTGCTGCTGAGTGTCAATCCAGTCGACATGCTCTTCTTCATGCTCCAGAATTTCCTGCAGCAATTCGCGGCTGACATAATCCTGATGCTGTTCGCATAATTTGATCGCATCACGTAATAATGGCAGTTGATCATGCTGGAAATCCAAATCACACTGCAGCATTTCTTCGGTGTCTTCACCAATACGTAATTTGCCTAAAGCCTGCAGGTTTGGCAGTCCTTCAAGGAATAAAATACGCTCTATCAGCTCATCAGCCTGCTTCATGTCTTTGATCGATTTTTTGTAGCAAACCGAATTGAGCTGAGCCAAACCCCAGTTTTTATAGATACGGGCATGTAAAAAATACTGGTTAATGGACGTTAACTCAGAGGTCAGTACCTCATTCAGTTTAGCGAGCACTAAAGGTTGGCCTTTCATCACGAATACCTGCAGATTCAAAATTTGTGTTTATTCTAGTCGAAACTCATACAAAATCAATAAAAAACCAATAAAATCAATAAGATGACATTGCGAATGGTTCGCTTTAATGCCAGAGTTCTTGCTAAGTTTTTACAATAGCCAACAAATCAGTAGCTTAAAGCTTTGGCTACTATGGGCGGTCGGTTTTGTGTTTCATCGAACTCCTGGCTCTATTCGGCGTGATACTGCGTAATAGCGACCAAATCAGATATACTCGGCCCCACACCAAGCAGTTGTAATAGTAAAACAGGCAGTAAGGCCAGAATTTATGAGTCAGACAGAAAAGAAAAAGTCATCAGGTTTTTTAATTAACCTGGCATTTAACATCATTATCCCCACGTTGATTTTGAGCAAGTTAAGTGAGGATCAGCAGTTAGGACCAGTCTGGGCTTTAGTGGTCGCTTTGGCCTTTCCTTTGGGATTTGGTTTGTGGGAATTACAGCAAAGTAAAAAGGTCAACTTTTTATCTGTGCTGGGGGTGATCAGCGTGTTACTGACCGGCGGCATCAGCTTATTACAGCTCGACCCAGCCTACATCGCCATTAAAGAAGCTGCTGTGCCCGGCATTATTGCGCTGCTGGTATTAGTCAGCCAACGCAGTAAATATCCGCTGGTGAAAAAAATTCTGCTGAACGATGAGCTGATGGATCTAGCTAAACTGGAAGCCAGCTTAAAAGCCAACAAGGCAGAACAACTCTTTGCCGCTAAACTGCAAAACTGTGCTTATCTGGTCGCAGGATCTTTTATCGTGTCCTCGGTACTCAATTATGGCCTGGCGAAATACTTACTCGTCAGTCCCCCAGGTACCGCTGCATTTAACGAAGAGCTGGCACAGATGACGGCTCTAAGTTTCCCGGTGATTGCTTTACCTTGCACCATTATGTTGATGGTGGCTATTTGGTATCTGTTTAGCCAAATAGGTAAAGTGACAGGTGAAAGCATTGAATCTTTTTTACGACAGTAACAAAGGAAAAGGCGCTGTATACACAGCGCCTTTTTACTAAACCAGGCTATTAAAACGCTCAAAGGCCGCAGCTAAATCAGCAATTAAATCTTCTGTATCTTCCAGACCAATATGCAAACGGATCAGAGGACCTGAATAAGGCCATGGACTGGCCGTTCTGAGTTTTTGAATACTTAAGTTCGGAATAATCAGGCTCTCGTATCCGCCCCAGGAAAAGCCCATTTTAAAATGTTGCATGCCTTCAATAAAAGCGGCGACGGCTTTGGCATCCCCTTGTTTTAATACGAAAGAAAACAAGCCATTACTGCCACTGAAATCACGCTGAAAAATCTGATGCCCCGGGTTTTCAGGCAAAGCCGGATGACGCACTGTTTCGACTTCAGGTCGTTGTTGTAACCACTTTGCCACTGTCAATGCATTGGCCTGATGCTGAGCTAAACGCACTTTTAAGGTGCGCAAACCACGGCTGGCTAAATAAGCATCATCGGCCGAAGCACAATAGCCCATCAGATAACTATGTTCCCGCAGTTGTGGCCAGTATTTTTCGTTGGCCGTGGCCATACCCAGCATGGCATCTGAATGCCCCACTATGTATTTAGTGGCCGACTGAATACAGATGTCCACACCCAAAGCATAAGCATCCAGTAGCACTGGCGTACCCCAGGTATTGTCCAGCATCAGCACTATGTCATTAGCTTTGGCGACAGCACTGATGGCCGGAATATCCTGCAACTCCATCGTCAGAGAGCCCGGTGATTCCAGAAAAATCACTTTGGTATTGGCTTTAATCAGCGCACTGATGCCAGCGCCAATCAAAGGGTCGTAGTAGGTGGTTTCTATACCCAGGCCTGCCAGTAACTTATCGCAGATAGCCCGGGTTGGTTCGTAAGCAGTGTCGACCATCAGCAGGTGATCACCCTGTTTTAAAAAGCTCAATAAAGCGGCATTAATAGCCGCAGCACCACAAGGGTACAAAGCACAACCGGCTGAACCTTCCAGATCACAGATTGCATCCTGCAACGCAAAGTGAGTAGCAGTACCACGACGGCCATAATAAGGCACCCTGTCACCACGATGAGCTGTCGCATGCTTTAGCTCAGCCATAGTATCAAACACAATAGTGGAAGCCCGCACTACAGGTGGATTGACCGCAGAGCCCGTCCATTCTTTACCGCGGCCCGCGTGAATCAGTTGAGTTGCTTTTTTCATCAGAAAGACCTTAGACATCCAGATGTCTTTTAATTTACTGTATTACTGTCATTTACGCCAGAAAGAAAAAAGGCCTGCATCGGATGCAGGCCTTTGGGTATAGCTAAATCAACAGCTTATGAAGCTTTAGTTGCCTGTTGCTGGCGACGCACCAGCACAAGAGCTGCCATGAAAGCCAACAGCCAGGCTCCAATGCTACCGCTGGACTTTTTGCTGACGTCAGTGGAGACCTCCTTGTCTGTGACTGAAAGTGTGACAGTGGCACTGTCCGTTAATTGTCCGTCAGAAACAACCACTTCAAAACTGTAGCTGCCTGCCGTCACCTGACTGAGCGTGAACTTAGCACCATCAGCAACAGAGCTGATTGTGGCTCCAGCTGTTTGCTTCCAGCTGTAGTTCAGCACATCCCCGTCTATATCTGAACTGCCACTTGCATCCAGCACTATGCTACTGCCCGCAGCACCAGTAGCGGAGTTATGAACCACTTTAGCCACTGGTGCATCGTTCACTGGAGTCACCACTAACTCAAAGCTGGTACTGGCTTTGTCTGCAGGATTTTCCACATCAGCCACTGTGACTGTCACCAGTGTAGTGCCACTGAAATCAGCTGCAGGTTTGATACTGAAGGTATCGCCCGCCGCGTGGCCATCCACTGTGGCAGAAATATGGTCACCGCTGACGCTGATGGTATTGCTGGTGTTCAAATCATCACTGTAAAGCACCTGGATCCCGGTTAATTCACCTTCTTCTGCCACAGTTTTGTTGCCAATAGCGCCCAGCGTAATATTACCCGGCACTTCAACACTCAAACTCATCTGAATATCTTCCATTCCTGCAATACTGCTGGTCGCAGAGACTATTAAGTCAGATGCTGTAGCACTGGCTTTCACCATTGCAGGCACTGTGACACTGAACAAAGAAGATTCAGGGCCCACATAGTCATAACATAGCACCAGCCCTTCGCTGAGTTTGCTGTCTAAGTCATCCAGTGCATATTGCACACCCAAATAACCTTCCAGCGGACCAAAAGAATAAGTCTGACCTTTATAGCCTTGTAAACCCACAGAACCTCTGTAGCTGCCGTTAAACTCTAATGAGTCGTAGGCCATATAAATTTCATGTTCACCTTTGCCAAAACGGGTTTTGGTATTGAAGATCACTTCATAGTCAAAGCGATCGCCATTGTCACCATACAAAGGTTCAGAGGTCACAGGATCAATACCCAGATACGGCATAGAACGTGACCCATCCCATTCAACAATGGCCCAGCCACTTTGGGTACTGGCCAAAGTAATACCTTCACCATTCCATTCATCATAAGGTGTTGCCATCGCAGTCATCTCAAATGGCACACCACCCCAGCCACGCCATAACACGCCCATAGCCTGATAAGGGAAAGAGTCATAAGGGAATGGGTTATGTGCAGGCCAGAAGTAAGGCATGGACTCAAACGAAATATTGCCGTTACCACGAATATACATAGCGGGCGACTTCGCAAATGCATTGTTGTATAAACCAAAACCTTCACCATCAGCAAACATCATGCTGTAGGTGATCTCAGTACCATTTCTGAGCATATCCGGCGTGTCACCAAAAGATGGACCAAAACCAAATTCGCTTAAGTCCACATACTTGTCATTATTCTGACCAAAATCAGGGATACGACACATTGCATCTGTTTCGCTGGTACTGACAAGGTAAGAAGGACTGACACCCAAGGTGTTTTTCTGATTCCCTTTTAGCGTCAGCACGCCGTCAGCCAGGCTGACTTCTGTGACTATGGTATCGTCGCTGACTTTGATCTGTTCAGTATTCACCACTAAACCAGCGGGAATAGTAGCTGTAATGCTGAAATCGCGGTCAGCTCCAGAAAGATTAGGCAAGGCAGCAAAGGTAAAATCAACAGACTGCCCAACCAACACTTTGGTTTTGCTGCTGCTTAAACTGACATCATCATCACCACGCAGCAGTTTCAGCGGCACAAAGCCAAGATTACCAGCATTGGCCGCAGAAGAACCTAAATCAAAACCAGTGTAATAAATATCACCTTTGACCATGTCCGGTTTGTTCCAGCGGAAGGTTAAGTCCACAGGTTCAACGCCATTCGTCGCCGCTAACGCATCCAGAGTCAAATCCGTCGCAAGCTCGCCGCTAACAACCCCATACGCATACTCAAAGGTATCAGTACCCGCTTCTTTGTACTCATTTGGGTTGTACAACATGGCCCAGTACTGACCTGCATCAGGTTCATTGATATTACAGAAGTTATTAAGAACTATATGCGAAGACATACAAAGCAGTTCAGTTTCTGGTTCAATCACACCATCCGCATCAAAATCTTTGCCGACATAAACCACTGTGTTGCCATAGTTGTACGCCAAAGCGCTGCTGGAACCTTTATGAGCCAGATTCTCCACTATAAGGCGTTTGCTGTTTTCAGGCACTTCAATCCAGAAACTATGCACGGCTTCATCCATCACATCAGCGACAGCTGAATCATCCGGATAATTCCACGGAAACACAAAGTCATCATCTTTGGGCAGAGTTACAGTTTCCACTGTGGCTTTGGTTGTCGCATAAACTCTGGCCACAGGAGCTGCAGCTTCAGGCATAGGCATATCATTGATTTGATAGCTGGAGTTATTACGGTGAGCCGTTAATTCTAAACGGTCAGGCAAATCCCCGTTGTCGTATTTGAATACCATAGGCATCCGCATGGCAGGCGCTTTGGCATTGTCTTCAGTGATCATCAGGTGAGAATGCAATTCTACTTCTGAGTTACTGAAAATATCCTGCGTATTGGTAATAGAAGCCCGCACCAGTACAGACTGGGTTTCACCCGCTTTGAGGCTGAACTTAGCCGGTATCATTTCAATTTTGACACCTTGCTGCACAAAACGATCGCTGTAATTACCAGACCAGTTGGTCACCTCATCCGTCGTTAAAGTCCAGCTGCCATCTTTGGTTGCTGTAAAAGTGCGAACCCAGTTACATACTGGTTTGCAGTGAAAGTTGACCAGCTCGGGCAGGTTCAGTTTGTGGCCTTGCCCACCATTATCCGGATCGGCCGCCAGCATATTTTCATAGCTTTCGTTCATTACCAAACCTGCGTCTATAGCAGCCGCCACATTGATACGGCCTGTACCGGCGCGGTAAATCTCGGCTTTATGTTTGGTTTCCCAGCTCTCACCTTTGTACTGTACATGCATCACTTCAGGCTCAGCCGTTAACTGCAGCGCAGATTGTTTTTCTGCCACAGTCCAGTCAGGTCTGGCCTGACTGAGCAGAGCCAGAGAGCCTGCCACATGAGGAGCGGCCATAGAGGTGCCGCTGTACATACCAAAGTCAGCAGTGACAGGAGTTTCGCCTTTACTGGCAGCAAAGGGACTTTCATCGTTGGTCGCGGCATAAATATCCACACCGGGAGCAGAAACAGCGGGAACTATATGTTCAGGGTTGGCTAAACTTGGTCCTCTGGACGAGAAGCCTGCCAGCTCATCCGCCTGACTATCATCGACCACACGCTCGACCACAGTAGCAGATAGCGTCAATTGATGGCCAGTAGGACTAACAGAGTCCAGCCAGGGGGTCAGTTGATACCACTGCGCATTGCTCAAGTGGATCCCCGGAACCGCATAACTGTCTGTGAAAATGACGGTTCCTTCGTCACCATAGTCTGTGGCGTTGTACAAGATAAAACCTTCAGCACCACCTGCAGCAACGTTAGCAGACTTTTCAACACGACCATTACTGCCGCGTAAACAGGCCACAATAATATTGGCAGCCTGCCCCTGCCCGTCCAGATAAGGATCACCATTACTGTTGGTCAGATTGTCAAAAGTACCAGCCGCAAAAGGAGATGCGCAAAGCTCATCACCAAAATCTGCGGCTTTGACCACGACACCCGTCACAGCTTGCTGATTGACACCTCCACCAGCCAAAGCCTGAGTTGGCATGTCGGTACCACCGGTAAAATCCCCGGCTCTGGTATCAATCTCTACCCGACGCCCCGTTGTGGACGCCGCCACATTCAGTAACCAGGGTGAAGCGTGATCGATATAAGCACCATATTCAATATCACCATCACCACCTGCATTACCGGCAGAAGCAGCAACGGCAATACCAGCCTGATGAGCACCTAAAAACGCCAGCTCCACAGCATCCTGCCAGGGTGACGTCACATTATTGACGTTGCCGATGGAGAAGTTAATGGCATCAACACCATCGGTAACCGCATCTTCAATAGCAGCGACCAGCGCCTCACCCGGACACCCCTCCAAAGGCAAACAAACCTGATAAGAAATAATATTGGCGTGTGGTGCCACCCCGGATAATTGAGCAAAGAGCCCTGTTTTTACCACAACACCGTCACTGGCTTCACTGACAGCTGGTACCACATAATCGACATTATTCAGCACGTTACCAGCGGCAGTAGAAGCGGTATGCGAACCATGGCCTGATACATCTTCACCTACAGCAGGGTAAATACCCTGATAGGTATCTGTGATCACTTTGTAGCTATGCACACCTATCAGTTTATCGTTACATCTGTCGGCAAACTCATCTTTGCTGCAATCACCAGTGTAGTTGCCTGCTCCCCAAGGGTTAGTATGGTTGTAGCCATCTCCACCTATATCAGCAAATGAGGGGTGATCAGTATTCACACCAGTGTCAATAATACCCACTATGGTACCTTCTCCTTTAAAAGGAGTGTTTTGGCTGGTTGCACCAGTCCAGACTTTATCTGCAGCAATACGTAAAGGCCCAGTGTCAGTATGTAACTGGTAAAGTTTTGAACGTTGCACTGAAACAACTTGTGGCAGTTTGGAGATTTTTTCCGCTTCTTCCTGAGTCAGTTGCAAACTGAAACCATTCAGTGCTTTGGTGTATTGTTGTCTGAATTCTTTGCTTCCTACTTGTTTCTGAATAGTCTTAAGCAGGCTCTGTTGTTCATTCAGCAAACGCTTTTGGTAAGACTCCACGGCAGGTTCCGTAGCCTGCCCCTGCACATATAATTTCTGCCGGGTTTTGACCTTAGCCTGTTGTGCCAACTGCTGACTATAGACACTGACTGAAGGGGTAGCCAAACGCACTATATACACCTGCTCACCTTGCAGATCGGCTTCAGGTACAAATTTCGCTTTAGGTTGAATCTGGACGTTAAGCCCGTCATTAACCAGCAACTTATTCTGATCTGTCTGAACTGTATGGAGTTTTTTTCGCTTAGATTCAGAAACAGAGACAGCTTTCAACTGATGTGGATTGGTTGTGGCTTGATTAGGCAGTAAACCTGTTGCGGCTTGCGCTGCGGCTGCCCCATACAAGGCTGCAGCTACCGCACAAAATAGTGTTTTAATTCTCACTGGATTCTCCAACTTATTTTTATTGTGGTCTGTCGGTTGTTTTTCCACCGACTTACCCATCTAAACATCCATCAGAAGCAGTGGTCGATTGCTTTGCTGTAGCATTTTGTAGCATTTAAATTTTGCAGCAGATTTTCAGTAACAGACTTGATAAAGTGCAGAACATAAAGCTCAGACCTGATGTAAAACTGATGAAATCGCTGTTGTATGTTGTGTTGCTGTGTTTCAGCCCCCTGCTTACTGCCAATCCGCAAATTGAACAAGGCTGGAGTTTTGCCTTATCTGCAGGCCAAGGAGCAATTCAGACCCCTTTAAGTTTCAGGGATGACGTTGAAGGGAACCTGTTGCCTTCTGTCAGCTATTACGGTGAACGCTTTTATCTGGAAAATTCATTTGTTGGTTATTCATTGCTGGAGACCGAGGATGTTTATCTGGATCTCGTGGGTCAATTGAATGACGACGGCTACTTTTTTGTGCTTGATGGCATCAATAAATTTGGCTGGTGGGATGCGCTTGGTATGACGCGTTTTCATGGCCCGGTTTATCCACCCGGCTATTTTGAACCCATTAAACGCCATTTGTCTTACATGACAGGGTTAAGCGGAACCTGGCTGACGTCGCTGGTGAATGTCCGTAGTCAATGGCTCAAAGATATTAGTGCGGGCCATCATGGTACTGAGCTACATCTGGCGTTACACCGTGATTTTTTATGGCAGAAATTCAAAGTACGCCTCAATGGCGGCTGGGTTTATAAAGATGCGGACTTATATAACTATTACTATAACGTGCGCCCCCATGAACTGAATAATTCCGCCAGCCACTTTAATCTGAGTTCAGGCTGGAGCCAGTACTACGGTTTTACTTTAAGTTATAGCCTCAGTGATGACTGGGCATTGCAATGGCATTGGCAAAAAACTTACTTACCACAAAGCCTGGATCCAAGCCCATTGCTACGACGTCTGAACTATAAAACCCAGTTTATTGGCGTGAGATATCAATTCTGATGAAACAACACTGGCGCTTCTGTGGCATAGTTTTGAGCTTGGTTGCCGCGCCAGTGGCAGCAACAGAATTATTAGTACTGGAACCATCCACCTGTGTGTTGACCAATGAAAGCCCTCGCTGCCAAATTCAGTTAAAAATCAGCTTCGTGACCACAACAGCAGGGCGTTATTGTATAGAAACCTCACTAGACCAACAGAGTCATTGCATTACGCTACAACCTCAACAACACAACCAGTTGGAACTGCCTGTCGACAGTCAGCAGGATGTACAAATACGGCTGCGTGGCCCTGATCAACAGTTATATGCCCACGCCAGTCTGAAACTCGCCACTTATAAACCCAAACGCCACAAACGTGGCTACTTATGGAATATGCTCTGATGCATGAAGATAGCCGGTTACTACTGATTGAAGATGACAGCGGTTTGGCGACAGTCATCACTGAATATTTAACAGAGCACCAGATCCGGGTCAGCCATGCCAACAGTGCAGCCACTGCCTTAGTCAATCAGCAGCAGTTTGATTTAATACTGTGCGACATTATGCTGCCCGACGCCAGCGGTCTGGACTTATTGAAACAGCTACAGCAACGCTGGGCCTGCCCTGTGTTGTTTTTAACGGCACTGAGCTCAGAGCAGGATCAAATTTGTGGTCTGGAAGCAGGAGCTGCGGATTATTTGTGTAAACCTATAGACCCCTCTTTGCTGCTCGCCAGGATCCGCAGCGCATTACGTCTTACCCGTAAAGAGCTGCATCAAAATATCAAACTGCATGATTTAGTATTGGATCGGACCTTAAACCAGGCCTTTTTGGCAGGAAACTCGCTACAGATGACAAATCTGGAATTTGATATTTTATGGTTTTTTGCCAGCCATCACGGCAAGGTCATACACAGAGATTTGTTATTTAAACATATAGTGGGTCGTGATTATGACGGACTGGACAGAGCCATTGATGTAAAGATCAGCAGACTCAGGCGAAAAATTGAAGAGTTGGCGGTACAAGGTCTGGCTATACTGACCGTCAGAGGTCAGGGCTATCTGTTCCATTACCATAAAGACTTGCCTCAGGGTTAGGATGGATCACTGATGCGCAAACAGTTTGTGTTACTCTATTTAGTTCTGTTTTGCTCCAGCGCGTTGTTGTTATGGTCCCTGAGCCAATTTTATCAACATCTGACCGAAGACAAGCTCAGTTATCAGCTCAATATAGAGCAGGTATTTGATACCCGTGCACTGCAGCTGCAAAGTCTGGATAAATCCAGCCTGTATTTGCCTCCGGAACTGGACAGCTTATTACGGCAAGGCGAAGTCATAGCTGTGGATTTACCGTCCAGGCAAAGCCTGTACTACAGGCAAGGATCAAACGCCAATCAGGTACTGCAACTAGGCCCTCTGGCTGCAACCCAACAGACCCCTTTACCCTGGCTGGATCTGCTGATTTACGGTGGTTTAGCCTTGTTGTTTCTGTTTTTATTGTTGCCATTATTCAGAGATATCAAGAAATTAAGTTCTGTCACTCTGGCTTTTGCTGACCAACCCTCTGAGTTAAAAACCGGAATAGATAAACACTCCAGTTTGTATCCTCTGGCCTCCAGCGTAGAGCAGATGGCCAGCCAAATTCATCGGCTACTGAGCTTTAATCAGGACATGTCACGCACCATAGCCCATGAAACCCGCACCCCTCTGGCACGAATGAAGTTCACTTTGGGTTTGGCTCATTCCCAGCTAGAGGAGAAACACCGGCAGAGGTTAATACAGGATATTGAGGAAATTGATGCTTTAGTCAGTAACTATCTGGACTTTTCCAGAATCGAAGTATTTAAAGAGCAGAAGCTGCAACAGATACAAAGCTCTGTCTGGTTAAACGAACTGGCGGACAAATTTGACGTCTACCAAAGCGAATTACAGCTGAGTTTTGAATCACCACTGGACTACTTTGAAGCTCTACCTGCGCCTCTTTTGTTGGCAGCACAAAATCTGGTCAGCAACGCTTTGCGTTATGCCCGCTCAGAAATCAGAGTTACTCTTTATATTTACGGGCAACAATACTGTCTGCAGGTCCAAGACGACGGTGCAGGTTTATCTGAAGATCCTGACATGTTACAGCGTTTGTTCCGTCGCGGCGATAACAGCTCAGGTTTTGGTTTAGGCCTTTATATAGTGGCAAAAGTGGCAGAATGGCATAAAGGTAAGCTGGATATCAGCAATACGCCCGGAGCCTGCATCAGGTTATTGTGGCCGAAAGCTTAGCGCCAGCCATTGATCTCAGAACGACTAAGTAACTTTTCTAATTGTGGTTTAGCAAAGTAGTAGCCCTGATACCAGCTAATTCCTGCGGCCACCAGATAATCCAGCTCAGCTTTGCTTTCCACCCCCTCTGCAAGAACCTTTGTACCCAGCTCACCAGACACGGTCAGAATTCCTTTCAATACAGCTTGTTTGACTGAATCCTTATCAATATCCCGTATTAACCCCATATCCAGCTTTAAAACTGCTGGTCTTAATGAGGTTAACCAGGCTAAACCCGCATAACCAGAGCCAAAGTCGTCTATCGCAGTAATAAAACCACGTTTGGCATAACTTTCAAAAATACGCTTGAGTTTGGCCTGATCGGTAATTTGTTCACCTTCTGTCACTTCAAACATAATTTGAGTGATATCAAAACCAAACAGATCAGCGGCTTCAATAGTGGCGCGGATACAGGTTTCAGGGTTATAAACGGCATTGGGCAGGAAGTTGATACTTAACAGTTTTTTTAAACCAAGCCTGGACGCTGTTTCTATAGCCTTAACCCGGCAGGCCTGATCAAAGTAGTATTTATTGCTGTCATTGATATGCTCAAACACCCAGCCAGCGCCTTGCCCCTCCGGACCCCGCACCAAAGCCTCGTAGCCAACAACATCCTGCGTTGACCAATCAATAATAGGCTGGAATGCCATACGGATTTCAAAACCAAGTGATTGACCGCTTAAACAGTCCATGCAGCTTTGTTGTTTAATTTGTTGAGGAAATTCCATAAAACACCCCCGATTGAGCTTTGTGTTTCACCTTAGATGACAGCACAGTAAAAACGCAAGTCAGTTGCGTTCAGATCTCTGACTATGTCTGCTGGACCAGCCAGCCCTCAGCTACGTATTAAGCAGGACGGCAAAACAGCTCAGGCTGGTTTGCCAAAGTCAGGCATGTATAATAGTCCCACACTAAGCTGAGCCCGAGCCTTATGAAATACAAAGACCTGCGTGACTTTATCAGTCAGCTGGAGCAACGTGGATTGCTCAAACGGATTTCGATGGAAATCGACCCTTATCTGGAAATGACCGAAATCGCCGATCGCACTTTACGTGCCGGTGGCCCTGCGTTGTTATTTGAAAACCCTAAGGGCTTTGATGTGCCTGTGCTGGTCAACTTATTTGGCACAGCAGAGCGGGTCGCTTTAGGTATGGGTCAGACTGATGTTTCAGCGCTGAGGGAAGTAGGTAAACTACTGGCCTTTCTGAAAGAACCAGAGCCACCAAAAGGCTTGCGGGATGCCTGGGACAAACTGCCTGTGTTTAAACAAGTGCTGAATATGCCTGCAAAGGAAGTCAAAAAGGCACCTTGTCAGCAAGTGGTGCTGACTGGTGAGCAGGTTGATTTAACCAAACTGCCAGTGATGACCTGCTGGCCGGGTGATGCAGCTCCTTTAATCACTTGGGGTTTAACAGTCACCAAAGGCCCACATAAAGAACGGCAGAATTTAGGTATTTATCGTCAGCAAGTGCTGGGTAAAAATAAAGTCATTATGCGCTGGTTATCCCATCGTGGTGGGGCCCTGGACTTTTTAGAATGGCAAAAAGCCAATCCTGGCCAACCTTTTCCAGTGTCCGTGGCTTTAGGTGCAGATCCAGCCACTATTTTAGGTGCCGTGACGCCAGTGCCAGATACCTTGTCCGAATATGCTTTTGCCGGCTTATTGCGTGGCGATAATACCGAAGTCACCCGCTGTATCAGTAACGACTTGCAAGTGCCTGCCAGTGCGGAATATGTGCTGGAAGGTTATATAGCAGCTGGTGAAATGGCGCCTGAAGGCCCTTATGGTGATCATACGGGTTATTACAATGAAGTAGATTCCTTCCCTGTATTCACAGTGACTCATATCACCCACAGAGAAAAGCCGATTTACCACAGCACTTACACTGGCCGTCCACCGGATGAACCGGCTATTTTGGGTGTGGCATTAAACGAAGTCTTTGTGCCTATTTTGCAAAAACAATTTCCGGAGATTGTCGATTTTTATTTGCCGCCAGAAGGCTGCTCTTACCGCATGGCCGTAGTGACCATGAAGAAACAGTACCCAGGCCATGCCAAACGCGTGATGATGGGGGTCTGGTCTTTCCTGCGACAGTTTATGTACACCAAGTTTGTGATTGTCTGTGACGACGATATCAATGCCCGTGACTGGCAGGATGTGATTTGGGCTATTACCACCCGGATGGATCCGGCGCGTGATACCACTTTAGTGGAAAACACACCTATAGATTACCTGGATTTTGCTTCTCCTGTATCGGGTTTAGGCTCAAAAATGGGTATGGACGCCACCAATAAATGGCCAGGTGAAACAACCCGCGAATGGGGAGAACCTATAGTGATGGACCCGGCCGTCACAGCCAAAGTAGATGCTATCTGGACCGAGCTGAATATAGTGCCGGCTGAACAGCCAGGTTCCACACTCAAAGTACCGGGCCAGAAATGAGCCATCAGGTGACAGTATTGCCCAGTGGCCTGAGTTTTCAGGTGGAAAGCAACGAAACTATTCTCGAAGCGGCGTTACGCCATGGCATCGACTTTCCGTTTCGTTGTAAGCAGGGCGTTTGCACCTCCTGCGTCTGCCGACTGCGCTCTGGCTCTGTGTCTTATCTGCCACCTGAACCTTTGTCTGATCTGGATAAAGCGCAGAACTTTACCTATTGTTGTCTGGCTTATGCCGAGTCAGATCTGACCTTACACCACCCTTTTATTCGTGGCTAAGCCGCAGGATTATTCATGACCAAAGTGATTTGTACCGTCGATAAAATTCAGCCGTTAACCTCTGGTGTGCATCAGGTGCTGCTGACACCACAACAAGAAGTGCAGTTTAAAGCTGGTCAGTATCTGCAGCTGTGCTTAACGGACGAAGACAAGCGGCCTTTTTCAGTAGCCTCTATCCCTGGACAGCAACATTTGGAGCTGCAGATTGGCGGTGCTGTGGCCGATCAGTATTCAGGCCAGGCTTTAGCCCATCTGCAAAGCAATAATACTGTGACGGTAGAGGTAGGTTTAGGTCAGGCGTTTTGGCGCGAAGACAGCCATAACCCTATTTTGTTGCTGGCGGGTGGCACCGGCTTTTCTTATGTTTACAGCATAGCCCAGGCGATAGCTGCAGCAGGCGTGAAACGACCGGTATTTTTGTATTGGGGCGTGCGTCATGAAGAAGCCCTCTATCATATGCCTGAACTGCAACAATGGGCCTCTGCTCATCACGATTTTAGACTGGTACCTGTGGTACAAAGCCCTTCAGATAACTGGCAAGGCCGTTCTGGTTTAGTGCATCAGGCCGTGCTGGAGGATTTTGTTTCGCTGGAAGCTTACGATATTTATATCGCAGGTCCTTTCCCTATGGTGGGTGTAGTACGGGATGCTTTTCTGCAGCAAGGTGCAAAACGCGAACAAATGTTTGCCGACGCTTTTGCTTATATCTGAGTAACATGCTAATTCACAAAACAAAAGGGCCGCTTTAGATAAGGCGGCCCTTTGTATTTCCAGCTACACCACGGCTCTACTTTTTGTATTTGTTAAACCAGTAAGTGATATAGGCAGGTTTCGCCATTAAATTACTGGGCCTGATATGGATACCATGCGAAGCACCGGGGATCCGCACCATAGCGGTTTCAATACCACGCAGTTGCAGCGCCTGATAAAACTGCTCAGTCTCAGAAATAGGCGTTCTGTGATCGGATTCACCTGTCATCAGCATAGTGGGTGTTTTTACATTGCCGACATAGCTGATAGGTGAATGTTTCAGGTAATGCTCTGGTTTTTCCCACGGCATACCAGGAAACCAATACTGGCTAAAGTAGTTGTACATATCAGCATTGAGGACAAAACTAAACCAGTTAATCACAGGATTAACTGCCACAGCAGCTTTAAATCTGTCGGTATGACCCACTATCCAACTGGTTAACAGACCACCACCACTGCCACCTGTGACAAATAACTGCTCCGCATCGATAAAACCTTTAGCGACTGTTGCATCGACCACATCCATCAGATCGTTATAGTCTTCACTTGGAAACTTATGGTGAATTAAATTGGCGAATTCCATACCGTAGCTGGTGCTGCCACGAGGGTTGGTATACAACACTACATAGCCCTGAGCCGCCATCAGTTGTAATTCCATCGCAAATACAGGGCCATAGGCGGTATGCGGGCCACCATGGATTTCCAGTATCAGCGGATACTTTTTGGTTTTATCGAAGTTTGGCGGCAAAATCAGCCAGCTTTGTAACTTACGCTGGTCAACAGAAGAAGTCACCCAAAACTCTTCCACTTCGCCTATATCACGGGCAAGCTGCAAATCTTTGTTCAGTTCAGTCAGTTGCTTCTGTTTACCATCCTGCCATAAGCCAAGCTCAGCTGGCGCCTGAGTCGACATCTGGGTATAGGCTAAATCCCCCTCATCCGAAACACTAAAACTACCGCCTGTATAAGGCCTGCTGTAGGACGTGCCACCGACTTGCTCAACCAGCACTTTGCGTTTCCCATTCAGAGGCTGTAACGCAATTTTTCCCTGCGCCTGGTCGTCATACTGAATATAAAGCGCATCGCTGTCGCCATCCCAGCTGAAACTGTCGATAGCCCTGTCTAAATCTGCAGTAAGAGCTTTTACTTCGCCGGACTGTAGATTTTTCACGTACAGCTGGTCGGCCTGATGCGCCAGTTTCTTGTCGTCATATCCCAGGTAAGCCAGCCATTTGCCATCGGCGGATAAAGCAGGCGCATGGTCAGGGCCAAAACGATCAGTGACTTGCGTCAGGCTTTTATCTGCAATAGTCAGCTTATAGAGGTCGCTATTCTGGGCCTGAGCTCTTTTATCCGATTGACGGTTGGCAGAAAAATAGAAAGCTTTGCTGTCGTTTTGCCAGCTGATTTCACCACCATGATCAAAATCGCCGCTGGTCAGCTGGATAGGAGTACCGCCCTCAGTGGCCATCAGGTAGATATGTTTGTATCCGGCAGGTAAATAGCCCCGGCCATCAGCCCGGTATTGCATAGTGTCGATATAAACAGGAGCTTTGGCCCAGTCATTTTGTTCGGGCTTACCAGGTAAAGTCACAGGACTTGCTGCTTTTTTTGGCGTAAACATCGAAAAAGCCAGCCATTTACCGTCCGGTGACCAGCTTAAATCGGAAGGAGAAGCGGGTAAGTGGCTGACCTGACCACTCTGGCCATTGTCCATCCAACGAATATGGATCTGTGGTTTGCCTGAAGCCGCTGAGATAAAAGCCAGTTTTTTGCCATCAGGTGACCAGACGGGTGAACTGATATCCGCTTGTTCTGACACTAAAGGTCGTAGCTGACCCGTTTTTATATCACTCAGCCATAAAGAGCCAATACGTTTATCCAGAGCCTGATCAAAACGGTTACGCACAAAGGCCACCTGATCGCCATTGCTGCTGATTTGCGGATCGGAGACAAACTCTAACTGGAAGACATCTTCATACTGCAGGGGTTGTTGTGCAGCTATTGTGCTCAGACTGATACCTGAAATCGCTGCGAAAACTGCTGTTTTAATCAATAAATGCACCTGAACCTCGTTATTCTGATTATGGGTTGAGCAAATACTAGGTTGGGTTAGATTGGTATTGCCAGTGGGATGCGGCTAATGGGGGTGTTTTGGGGTTGGG
>CAMLSF010000073.1 GCA_946482615.1 uncultured Chromatiaceae bacterium
GTTTGCTGAATGTGCTCTCCGATGTGCCAGGTACACAAGCAGCAATGGACCAGGCCGGTCAGGCACTGAAAAAGCACCTGAACTGATAGCCAGCTGAATTAGACCCAAAGCCTCCTGTTGGAGGCTTTTATTCTGAAATATCGAATGGTTTATCAATATTAAAGCGTTATTAGTTCTATTTAATTGTTTTTAAAATGGCGGGCAATTCAAAACAAAGGTGAAAGTTGAGGTCTGTATGAAAAAGTTAATCATGGCATTGCTGTTGGGATTAGGCAGCATTTCAATTGCCACTGCTGATGAAATGGCAATTGATTTACTGAAAGGTGAGGGCGATGTCACAGGAATACGACTGGCATACAGGCCTTACCATGGCACCATCACGGATTTACCTTTGGTCGGCGACGTTAGTCTTTATCTGGAGCTGAGTGCGAACAAATGGCGTTATGGTGATCCGGCTGAATATGACGATAACCTGGCTATTGCTTTTTCTCCAGTACTGACACGCCAGTTTGCCACTCTGGGTGATAAAGCACTGTTTTGGGAATTTGGTATTGGTGTCAGTTTGCTGGATAAAAAGCGCTTTGCTGGTAAAGATTTAGGCTCTTATTATCAGTTTGAGGACAGATTAGGTTTAACTCTGGCACTGGATCCTGCGAAAAAACGCAGCATTTCACTGCGCTATTTCCACTATTCCAATGGTGGACTGGAAAAACCTAATCCTGGTATGGATTTTATTAACCTGTCTTATGCCTGGCGTTTTTAAGCCCAGGCATTCACCCTCAGTTTCGCGGCAAAACCAGCCAGATTTTGCCATAGTGCCGCAAACTGTCACTGCGCTGCTGGGCTGCATCGCCAATGCCCTGATACACATCAATCCGGCCCGGCGTTTTGATTGCAGCGCCTTTATCCTGAGCCAGCATTAATCTGAACTCATGGCCTGTTAATTCACCTTTGTTGTTAAGTAGTGGCACTTGCGCCAATAGTACTGAACCCAAAGGAATAAAGGCTGGATCTACGGCTACAGAGTGCAGAGGCGTCAGAGGTACATTGGCCGCACCTACGGGCTGATCCAGGCCTGCCGAAAAGAAGGTATAGCTGGGGTTGCGGCTCATCAGCTCACGTTGTCTGTCCGGGTTTTTCGCCAGCCATTCTTTAATAGCTATGGCAGAAATAGTCTCTGCTGTGTATTCGCCCATTTCAATCAATACTTTGCCAAGGCTACGGTACGCATGCCCATTGCCACCGCCGTAACTTAACAAATGTTGCTGGCCGTATTCATCTTCAACTACACCTGAACCCTGCACCTGCATAAAGAAGTTATCAACCAGACTCTTGCTGTAAAACAGTTCCAGTCCCTGACCGGCCAATGCCTGCTCAAAGTCAATTTGCTCGCGGCTTGGGTACTGAGTTAATCCGGCAGGTTTGCGATAAATAGGGTATTGGTACTCAGCATCAGGCGTGGAACGTACCTTAAACACCGGCACATAGTAACCGGTAAATTGCACATTACCTTTGCCATCTTCACCGGCAAGCTGATGCAGGGCAAAGCCCTGACCTGCTTCTGCTGAAGGTTGCTCAGCCCAGCGCTGTAAATCCTGAATGACCTGCTGCAACTGGGTTTTATTCAGGCTTAAACCTGGTAATTGATGTTGTTGTGGCACTGACTTTTTGTTCAGGTATTTCAGTTGCTGCTCAAGGCCTGTTAAAAATTCAGGTGTCAGCCACTGGCTTTTTAAGGCTGCGCCTTGTTGTAGCTGATAGGTACCAGTCAGAGGTTTGGCTTTGTGATCCAGACCATTGTTGGCAAACTGGTTCGATTGATGAATGCCTGAGGTTTGACTACAGCCCGACAAACATAAGCTGGCTATGCCAAACCACAAAAGATGTTGTTTCATAAGCAAATAGAATTCAAAAATAATGAAGCGTGGCGGCACTCTATGCCACGGAAGTCTGGCTGACAACTGTCCCTCAGCAATTTTTCAAAGTAAGCCAGTTGAAAACAACTATTTGATAAAAACGCTAATGCTTGTATTATCGACACTACAGGCAGGCTACTGCCAATCGCTCTGGGCAGGTAACAGAATGAAACTATGGAAAGTACAGATGGTGATGCTGCTTTTTTTCAGTGGCATCTTATCGGCGCAGGCAAATACCGAACCTCTCGAACTGAAATTTGTGCTCTATTATCCACAAGTACCACCTTATATGTATCAGGATGAAAAAACTGAGCGTGTGACAGGTCTGGTGCCTGAAGTCTTACAGGATTTTTTTCAGCAGCAGAATATCAGGGTGCTGTATGTCGCAGAAAACAGAACCCGTGCCGAACACAGACTCTATCAAGGCGAAGTGGACGCCATGTTACTGGCAAAAGAATGGACACAAAAACCCGAGAGGTTATTGTTCTCTGAGCCTCTGTTACAACATCAGGATTATTTATTTGCCCGCCAGCCGTTGGCTGCACAGGGACAGTTAGCGGACTGGGTAAAAGGTAAAACTATATGCACCCGCCAGTATTATATCTATGACACCTTAACGCCGTTTTTTCAAAACAACGAAACAGCCCGTGTCGACTCTTCCAGCGAAATGACTCAGCTGAAAATGTTACTCAATGGCCGCTGTGATTTTGCCTTTATGAATGAACATGTGGCCAACTGGTTATTACAGCATCATTTTCCGGACCAGCAATTGTATCGTTCAGCCCAGGGTTTTGGTCCGGTCGGACTGACTCTGGCCTTTCATCCGCGCTGGAAACCGCAACTACAAGCCTTTAATCAGTATCTGGCCGAACAGCGCCAGCAAGGCATCATAGCGCAGTGGTTGAAGTTTTATGTCACCAAATCCTGAAGCTGCTGGTGATCACAGAGCTGTCCGCTGAACTTGCCAGCGGATTTCTTTTAAACACTGCTTTAGATCAAATCCTGTAAGCCTTATTTCGTCCATACTCCGTAGGCAATATACCCAGGTGACCTCAAGATGCGGGTTTCAGAGCCGCTGAATTCTGCATCTTGAAGTGACTTGGGTCTAGATCAAGGGGCAGAACACCTTGATGCAATACTGACAATAACGGAGAAACAAGATGGGAAATTTAGACAGACGTAATTTTTTAAAACTCTCAGCGTCCACCTTAGTGGGCATCACTTTAGGTGGTACAGCTTTGCATGCTCTGGCACAGGAGCAGGTAAAAGCCGACGATCCTATGGCGGTAGCAATGAAATATGTCAATAAATCCACTGTAGCAGGCGCCAACTGTGCTAACTGTATGCAGGTGCAGGGCAAAGAAGGTGACGCCTTAAGGGGCTGTAATATTTTCCCCGGCAAACTGGTCAGTGCCGAAGGCTGGTGTGCGGCCTGGGCGAAAAAAGCCTGAGTCAGGTGTTGTCACCGGGAGCAGATAAAACCAGAGTGTTGTGCTGGTTTTATCTTTTCATGTGCTTGGGCTGGAGTCTGGGTGGCCGTATCGTTAAGATAACAAGCCTTTTTACCAGACTAAACGTTGATTATGACATCCTGGGTAACAGCTTTATTAGATTCTGCGGTAGGTCGTTGGTGTGGTGTGCCTCAGCCGGCTTTCTTGCAAAGGCCGTCCGGAGAAACTCAGTGTTTTACTGGTAGCGTGCTGCTGTGTGGCAAAACCTCTGAGCATAGTGTGCTGTTAGGCCAGCATCTGAGTGGCTTGCCGGATCTTTGTCTGGATGATACAGGGCAGCGGCTTCAGGCTATTATTTTTGATGGCACTGAACTACAAAGCACCTGCGAGCTGGACATAGTCTGGCTGCAATTAACCAGATTGTTGCCCAGGCTAACTCAAAATGGCCGTTTGATTGTGCTTGCCCGTTCAGTCGCTGATGTATTCAGTGCTGATGCGGCCGCGGCCGCTGCTGCTTTATCAGGTTTTACCCGATCTATTGCCAAGGAGCTTGGGCGTTTTGGCAGCACCGCAAATTTATTGTCCTTGCAAAAAGGTGTGCAACATAGCCTGTTGCCCGCTGCTGAGTTTTTTCTCTCAAAAGCTTCGGCTTATGTCTCAGGCCAGGTTCTGACTGTGTCTGCAGTGCCTGTAACGGAACTGAGTGACTGGCAAAAACCACTGCTGGGTAAAACTGCATTAGTCACAGGTGCAGCCCGGGGTATTGGTGCAGCCATAGCGAAAAAGCTGACAGAGCAGGGCGCGACTGTGATAGGGCTGGATATTCCGCAAGCAGAAGAAGCCCTCAGTGCATTAATGCAGCAGTTAGCAGGAAAAACCCTGCTGTTGGATATCAGTCAGGCTCAAAGTGCTGAAACCTTAAGTGATTGGCTAACACAACAGGACATCCATCTGGATATTCTGGTTCATAATGCCGGCATTACCCGTGACAGATTATTTTATCGTATGACGGAAGCACAGTGGCGTCAGACACTGGAGATTAACCTGCGTGCAGTTCAGCGCATCAATACCTTGCTGCTGGAGCGCAGGCAAATTCAGGCTAATGGCAGGGTATTGTTGTTATCTTCAATGAATGGTCTGGCAGGGCAAAAAGGCCAGACCAACTATGCCAGTTCAAAAGCGGCTTTGGTGGGGTATTGCCAGTTTATGGCAACACAACCTCAGAGAGGGATCACCTTTAATGCCATAGCCCCTGGCTTTATTGAAACACAGATGACGGCCACAATGCCTGTTATGGTGCGTGAAGCAGGGCGCAGAATGAACTCTTTGTATCAGGCTGGTTTACCAGAAGACGTAGCCTCTGCCGTAGCTTTTTTTGCCAGGCCTGATGCCTCGGGTTTAAACGGCTCTGTGCTTAGAGTCTGTGGTCAGTGTTTGATTGGTGCCTGATGCTGAAGTGGCGGAACCTACCGAAGCTGTTGCCCAGACTTCAGGTGGCAGCCAGGCTTTTTTCCATGGCATAAATTGCTCTGCAGGCATAGGCCGGGCTATGCCGTAGCCCTGGGCATGAGTACAACCTAACTGCAATAAGAGTTCACCATGTTCTGTGGTTTCAACTCCTTCCGCAACAATTTCCCGCTTAAACTCATTGGCCAGCACAATAATGCCTTTGAGAATAGCCAAATCGTCCGGGTCGACCAGCATATCGCGGACAAAACTCTGGTCGATTTTTAACACTGTGGCAGGCAAGCGTTTTAAGTAAGTCAAAGACGAATAGCCTGTCCCAAAATCGTCCAGCGCAAAACTAACCCCACTGCGGATACAGGCCTGCATCACGGCCTGGACATGGGTTAAATCATTCAGCGCACTGGTTTCAAGGATCTCCAGTTGCAGCAAGGATGCCGGGACATCCGAATAAAAATGCAGCAACAATTGCAGGCGATTGACAAAATCCAGTTGCTGCAAATGATAGGCGGAAATATTCACACTGACAGGAATAGTCATGCCCTGGCGTTGCCACTCGGCCAACTGCCGTAAAGCTTCTTCAATCACCCAGTACCCCAGCTCCACGCCCAGACTATGTTGCTCTATAGCGGGTAAAAACAGCGCTGGAGCTACCATACCTTTGTGCGGATGCAGCCAGCGGATCAAGGCTTCAGCTCCTGTTACCTCACCAGTGTGCATATTTACTTTTGGCTGATAAAACAACCTGAACTGCTTTTGGACCAGGCCCTGCCGAATTTCCAGTATGGTTTCCTGATGTCCGCGTAAGCTGCGGGCGTAGTCGGTATCAAATACATGACAGCGGTTTTTTCCATCCTGCTTGGCCTGATACATAGCATGATCCGCTTGTCGTATTAACTGCTCAGCTTCAGTAGTGTCAGCCTGGGGATAAAAGGTCAGGCCTATACTGGCGGAGACTGACAGCATCCATTCATCGATTTTTAAAGGTTTGGCTACTACGTCCAGCAACTGCTCGATCTTCAGCATGCCCGCTTTTTTATCACAAAGTTGTGGTAACAACACAACAAACTCATCACCACCAATCCTCGCCAGCAGATCTTCGTCAGCCAACTGAGCTTTTAAGCGCTCTGACAAGGCAATTAAGAATTGATCCCCTGTTTCATGGCCATGGCGGTCATTAATTTCTTTAAATCCATCCAAATCCAGGTAGGCGATAGCCAGTAGCTGATCTGCGTTGGATTTTTTCAGTAACAACTGCAGGTGCTGTGTTAAAGCGCTGCGATTGGGCAAGCCGGTCATGCCATCATAAAGGGCTATTTTTTCAAGATACTGCTGTTGCTGATACTGGTTCGTGATGTCAGAAAACAGGCCAACATAATGTTGCAACTGGCCTTTATCATCCACTACTGCACTTAAGGTTAAGCTCTGGAAATATTCCTCACCAGATGCTTTTCTGCTCCACAGCTCGCCAGACCAAAAACCTTGTTGCTGTAGCTTTTGCCATAAAACGTTAAAGCTTTGCTCATCCTGATGTTCAGACTGCAACAAGCGAGGGGTACAGCCTATAGCCTGTTTGGCACTGTAGCCTGTGATTTCGGTAAAGGCCTGATTGACATCAATCATAATGCCAAAAGGATCGGTGATCATAATGCCTTCGCGGGCGTGAGTGAACACGCTCGCAGATAGCCGCAATTTGGTGGCCGCTGTATGTTCCAGTGTTATATCCCGCGACAAACCCACTGTGCCGACATTCTCTCCATCGACTAACACAGGGGCTTTGTAAGTCTCGAACCAATGTTGTTCGGGTCCGATTTTGTGCTGAGATTGGATCAATTGTGGCTGGCCTGAAGAGAGCACTTGTTTATCGTGCACAACGTGGCTTAAAGCCCGTTGTGCGTCAAATAACTCCGCGTCCGTTTTACCTGTTAAATCGCTGATCGTTTTGCCTGGAAATTCTTCAGCAAACTTGCGGTTCACCTCCAGGTAACGGCCATGAATGTCTTTTAACCAGACAACAAAAGGAATACTGTCAATCAGGGTGCGCTGGTATTGCTCTTTTTGCTGCAATCTGTGGATCAAGGTCTGACGCTCCTGTATCGAACTGTTCAGACGAAGCTGAGTTGCTCCAAGCCAACTCATAATGCTGCCTGGTTTTGCTTTACGCAGCTCAGCACTTTGCAGCACTTCTCCCCGGCCCATGGCTTTGATTTGTTCATACAAGTGACTGACAGATGCCCCCAGAATACTGTTGTGGACACGTTTTATATCCCACAGTGAATAAAACAGCAGTAAACCAGATAAAATAAACAGAATACGCATCAGCAGTGCGTAAAACATCGCATCTTCGACTTCGTCTGCAGTACGCTCGTCAACCAGACTATAGACTGTGGCAACCGGCTGCATTATGGTCCTTTTTGCAGCGTGATAACTCTGATCAAAAACAGCACGCAAGGCTTGTTCTTTGTTTTTTAATTTTTGTGCCGGATCTGTTTCCGGCCTTTCCAGCAGTTGCATAGCCTCGATTTCTTTGAGAGCCAGCGCATCAGATTGAATTTTGGCCTGGCGCAATGCGGCTAATTCTGTTGAGGTAAAACCTGCTTCTTTGGCTAAATCCAACAACGCAATCCGGGAGCCTGCGGGTCTGGGTCTTTGATTGTCTTCGCCAACCAGATCCCAATACACCTGATGGTAATTAACCGGACGAGCCGCCTGGCCATTGCGGATGGCAATAATTTCATTAAAGTGATTTTTGTAGCGATGTTCGGCTGTGGCTATATAACTTCTGGCCATACGGTTTAAATCGTCGGAAGATTGGCGCAGTTCACCTATGATTTTTAACGAGTACACCCTTTGATCATTGGCGGCATCAATACGTTTTTCTGCATAGACATAAGCAACAAAAATAGCGCTGAAGGTCAACAACAGTAAAAATGCTGCCCAAAACCTTAATGTAAGTTCAGAAGTCGTATAACGCCTTACCTGCACAAAAACTCCTGCACTTTATCTGTTCGGCCGAACAGAGTTGAAAATTTTGATAGTTTCTCTGTCAATAGTTATTGAGCCGGATCACGAAAGCAAGCTGTTCCCTTCTGTTTTTGCTGTTTTATTTCCACAAATTTAGAAAAAACGGCGAAAAAATGCTAACACTTTGTTTTTTCAGTGAACCTCTATTAGTCTTAACTGGTCAATAAATGCACTACACCGAATAAAAACAGAGGCTTGTGTGATGGATAAGTACCAGATTTTTTATCAGCCTGATCCGGAACTCTCAAACCTTATCCACAGTATTGAAGGGCAGTTGGCCGACTGGGCTGATGCTTTAGCTCTGGCCTCAGTCCGGCAGCGGGAAGAGGCAAGGCTCAGAACTATTCAGGCCAGTCTGGCGCTGGACCATAACTCGTTGTCTTTCATTCAGTTGCAGGAGCTGGCGGCAGGGAAGAGGGTTGTGGCTTTGGTGCAGGATGTCCGGCAGGCAAAAAATGCCCTGGCTTTGTATCAGCAACCTGATAGTTTTTCACCTTATCAGAGCACTGATTTACGCCGGGCTCATGCAGCTTTTATGTGGTCTGTTGCATCTGATGCGGGTCACTACCGACAGCAAGGCGCCGGAGTGTACGAAGACCACAAGCTGGTGCATATGCCACCTGCGCCATCTCAGGTGGCCGCACAAGTGGATGAGCTTTTCTCTGCACTACAAAATGAGCGGCTTCATCCGTTGCTGGCGTCATGCCTGATGCATTATCAACTGGCTTATATTCACCCATTTTCAGATGGGAATGGCCGGCTGTGCCGGTTTTGGCAGCAATTAATTTTAATTCAGTGGCATTCCTGTTTTAGTTGTTTGCCTTTTACAGTGTTGCTGAAAGAAAAATCCCGTGATTATTACAAGACCTTAAGACAAGCGGCTCCCAAATACGACGCCACCAGTTTTATTCTGTTGATGCTCAGGTGCATTCAGGAGTCTTTAACAACTGAGCTACAGCTGTTGCAAAGTCATAATCCGACAGTGGTTTTGCCTGAGCAACCAGTAGTCGACTTGTCCAGGTTTGTACAGCTACAGACACAGAAAGTAAAAACAAAAACCCCGGGCCCCTGGTATAAAACCGAAGATCAAATTCTGAAGAAACTGAAAAAAGACAACAGATTAAGTGCTAAAACCATAGCGGATGAACTTGGATTGACGTCCAGAGCCATAGAAAAACAACTGGCGAAACTGAAAGCGGAAGGCAAGCTGCTCCGCATGGGGCCTGCCAAAGGTGGGCGCTGGCAAGTGGTCGCCTGAAACATTTGTGCTGAATTTGGGCCTTAGATTAACCATTGATAGCATTTTTATTACCTCTGGTCGCTTTGTCATCTGACGGCTAACATGGCTCAGTACACTATTGTTTTGTCGTCTGGGTTAGGGGTGTCTGGTGCGTAATTTATCTCTGGCGCTTTGTTTTCTCTTTATTTGTCTGAACCTCAGTGCCTCGCCAGCCAGGCAGCAAGCTGCAAACAGCTTATTACTGATCTCTATCGATGGTTTTGCTCAGGACTATCTGCAGCGCTATAAAGCTCCAACATTAGAGCGGCTGGCGCAAAACGGGGTCACTGCTGTTGGTATGCAGCCGGCATTTCCGACAAAAACTTTTCCTAATCATTACAGCATAGCCACAGGTTTGTATCCGGCTCACCACGGAATCATTGAAAACAATATTTATGATGCAGATTTTGACGCTGTGTTCCGACTGAACAAAAAGGAAGAGGTCAGCAATGGGCGTTGGTGGTTGGGTGAACCTGTGTGGGTGACTGCGGAGAAACAAGGGGTAAAAACCGGCACTTACTTTTTCCCTGGCTCTGAAGCCGCCATTAAAGGCGTCCGGCCCGGCTTATGGCAAGCCTATGACGCTTCTGTTAGTAATGTCGACAGAGTCAAATCTGTGTTGGCCTGGCTGGACTTGCCTGAAGAAAAGCGCCCTCAATTTTTAACCTTGTATTTCAGTTCAGTGGATGATGCAGGCCATGCTTATGGACCTGGTTCTGAGCAAGTGGCTGCAGCTATTGCTGAAGTGGATCAGGCTCTTGCGGTATTAGTGGCTGGGCTTGAGCAAAGAGCTTTGCTCAATAAGCTCAATCTGATACTGGTGTCAGACCATGGCATGGTCAAAGTACCGCAGCATCAGGTGATTGAATTGGATCAACTGTTTGATGAAAAGAAGGCTGCTCTGGTGTTATGGACACCTGAAATAGTGTCTGTTTTTCCTAAAAAAGGCGAATTAGAGTCTATTTATCAGCAATTGAACAGCTCGTTGCCACCACAGGCTAAAGTCTACAAAAAAACAGAATTACCAGAGCGCTGGCACTATCAGAACAGTAAACGTATCGCGCCTTTGTTGGTCGTACCTGAGCCGGGATGGCGTTTAATGCAAAAACATAAACAGCAAGAATGGCTGAAAAAACCAGGGCTCAGCCCCGTTACTGGCAGCCATGGTTATGACAACGCCAGTCCTCAGATGCAGGCTATTTTTATCGGGCATGGTCCTGTCTTTAGCCCGGGGAGCCAGATCCCGGCTTTTGCCAACATCGAACTTTATAACCTGATGTGCCGTATTTTAGGTATTGAAGCTGCACCCAATGATGGCAATCCAGTTTGGGTTGATACAGTGTTTAAACCTGAGGCTGAAAAGTTTCAGTCCGCAGATTAAAGCTGTTTGGTCATAAAGTGTTTGCAACCGGTAAAAGGGTAGTTGGCTTGAGTCCACTGCACCTGATACCCATGGCGTTCATAAAAAGGCCTGGCCTGAAAATCCAGCGTATCGAGGATCACAAAGCTGCAACCACGAGCTTTAGCAATTTGTTCTGCTTCAGTCAGTAAGTCTGAACCTATCCCTTGTCCCCTGATACTTTCGTCCAGCCATAAAGACTCCAGATAAAACCAATGGCCAAAAGTACGGCCAGCTAAAGCGGCAACAAGTTCACCCTGTTCATTTTCCAGTTTTAATCCCAGCTGCTGTCGCTTTGAGGCGTCCCAGTGCAGCGCATTAAATTCAGCAATTTTTTGTTTGGCCAGATCGGCAAATTCGTGGGTATGGACAGGGGTAAAGATCACAGTGTTATCTCAAAAAGCCAGAAAACAGCACTATAGCATTTTCGTTGGAGAGCTTAATACCCGGTTTCCGTCGAAGCGCCTGACGAAAGATGCTACAGGATAAATCGATAAATTCGGCATTACACCTTGGTTTATTATGATAAATATGGGAATAATTGATATTTAATCCATATAAATATGGTAAAAATGATACTTTAGGGTATGATGCATTCCATTCTGGGGTTTAGCTCGCTAGCAATAGCGTTGTTATGGTGTGGACATGCTGCTGGTCGATCTACTCGCGAATTATCTTTATTTGCTGCGTTACATAGTGGTTGTGCTGATGTTGCTGCTTTTGGTGTTTGCGCTGGATGATGTGTTTATTGATTTGTACTACTGGACCAGGCATTGGGGGCGCTATTTTCGTTTTTATCGCAAAGCAAAGAAGTTCGATGAACAGGAGCTGTTCCATCTGAAAGAGCAGCCCATTGCCATTATGGTGCCCGCCTGGCAAGAGGTTGGGGTAGTGGGCAAGATGGCTGAATTTGCCGCTGCAGAACTGGACTACGAAAATTATCAGATTTTTGTCGGTACTTATCCGAACGACCCTGATACTCAGGCGGATGTGGATGCGGCTTGTGCCCGGTTTCCTCATGTGCATAAGGTGGTATGCGCCAGACCAGGCCCTACCAGCAAAGCGGATTGTCTGAACAATATTATTACCTCGATCCTGGATTTTGAGCGCCGTACTCAGGTGAAATTCGCGGGATTTGTCTTGCATGATGCCGAAGATGTAGTGTCCGCTATGGAGCTTAGGCTGTTTAATTATTTACTGCCGAAAAAAGATTTGATCCAATTGCCGGTTTATCCATTTGTTAAAGGACCTTTTGCTTTCACCTGTGGCCATTACCTGGACGAATTTTCTGAAAGTCATGGCAAAGATGTGGTGGTGCGGGAGTCTATGGTGGGTCAGGTGCCAAGCGCTGGGGTAGGCACTTGTTTTAGTCGCCGCGCTATCATTAAGTTGTCGCAGGAAGGGGATGGTTTACCTTTTGATGTGCAGTCGTTAACAGAAGACTACGACATAGGTTTCCGGCTGAAACACTGGGGGATGGAAGAGATTTTTGTCCGCTTTCCTGTGACTGATAACTTATTAGCCCGACATGCTGAAAAAAGCCCCAGCCGCAGTAAAAGCGATGGCAATGTGGTTTGTGTACGTGAATATTTCCCTGAAACTTTTCAGACCGCCGTCAGACAAAAAAGCCGCTGGATCATCGGCATTGTATTTCAGGGCTTTAAAACTCACCGCTGGACTGATGACTGGCGGTTAAATTATTTCTTGTGGCGTGATCGCAAAGGTGTGATCACCTACTTTGTCAGTTTTATCTCCACCTTAATATTTGCGCAGTTATGCCTGTTCTGGTTGTACGATCAACTAGTAGCGGATGGCTATCACTTTTTATCTATTTTTGTTGATGACCCTTTGGTTCAAACCTTGCTCGGCCTGAATTTTGTGTTTTTTATCAACCGCTTATTTCAACGTATGGTGTTTGTCCGCCGGTATTACGGTATAGGGCAGGCATTGTTGTCTGTACCTCGCCAGCTCTGGGGCAATGTGATTAACTTTTTCGCCAATGTGCGCGCCTGGAAACAGGTGTTACAACATGGTGATCCCCGCCGGGTGGCATGGGATAAAACCTCACATGAGTACCCAAGTATCAGTCAGAGCCGCGCGACCCGCTCCATAGGTTCGATATTAGTGGCACAAGGGACCTTGTCGCAACAGGAGCTGGACTTTGGTTTAGAGCAACAACAAAAAGGTGAGCGGCTGGGGCAGTCCTTATTAAGGTTGGGTATGCTGACGCCTGCACAACTGGGTAGGGCTGTGGCTGAGCAACTGGAATTACCTTATGTTGAAACCGACCCTTTTGCTTTAGATGTAGCGCTGATCCGCAGCTTACCTGAACGTCTGGCACTGAAATATATGGTGTTGCCTGTGCAGTTACAGGATGGCGTGTTAACCCTGGTGCGGGAGAGTCAGTTATCTCCTGTGGCTTTATCCCAAATTGAACGTCAGACAGGTTTTAAAGTGCGCTTATGTATTTGTGCTTATGGGGTTGTCAGTTTAGGTGTGCGGCATTGGTACAGGCAGGAACAGGATTTAAACCCGGATCTGTATCTGCAACAGTGCTTGCAGCAGGGGCTGATCACTGACTCCGATCTGCGGACTTTGACACAAAGTTATCTGGCCAGTCAGTTATCTTTTGGTGACGCTTTAGTGCAAGCCGCCTTGTTGGAACCCGCTGTGGTGAATCAGGTGCTGATTAGTTTTGATCACCAAAGTGGTGTACGCCTTGGAGACTACCTGCTCAGTGAAGGTATAGTTACAGCAGAAAATCTGGCACAAGTGGTTCAGCTGCAACAGCAGCGGCGGAAAACTATGCAGCAGTTGGTGCAGGAATTAGCCCCTGAATGTCCGGAGCTGCTGCAGGAGGCACTGGTGTGACTCGTGCCATAGTTGTGTTGCTGTTACTTTTGACGTCGGATGTTATTGCAGAAGCTATGACGGATTATCAAAAGTTCCGCACTTACCCTTATATCGAAAAAGCTTACCGCTTGCAGCAAAAGCAGGATTTTGCCGGGGCTGTAGCCGAAATCGACAAAGCTTTAGCTTTGGTGCCGGCTCAGCCTGCATTACTGGCATTGTCGTTTCGTTATCAGATTGAAGCGAAAGATGTAGCTGCTGCTACATCGACATTGCAACAAATCCCTCAGTCTGAGCAACAAGGTTTGTATCCGCTTTTGCTTGAGTTGCAATTACAAAAACAGTCGTTACCTGACTTGTCCGGGTTAGATGCGCTCTGGCCTGCGCTGAGTGCAGAGGATCAACTAGCGATTGCCAGGCTGGTCAGTTCCAGACTAATTGCGTTAAAACAAGAGCAACAAGCCTACCAGTGGCTGGCAACCAAAAGGCCACTTCCTGCTGAGGTGCTGAAATTACATGCAGCTTTGGCTGAATCCTTACGCCTGACAGATCAGGTGATCCGTGATTTATCCTCTTTAGACGCATCCCAGTTATCTGAAGAAGACAAAACCAGATTGGTGATGGCATGGCTGCAAACAGGGCAGGCCGATAAAGCCTTTGTCCTGATTGAATCAGAGCCCACATCTGAAGCTGCGCTGCTGTATTACCGTCAGTTATTGCAGCAGCAAATAGCTCGGCAGGACTGGACTGCGGCTTTGGCCAGTTTTGATTTTATAGAAACTTATCATCAGTTCACTGCGGATGAACTTAAGCAAAAGCTGCAGTGGGCTGTATCGCAGAAAAACTGGCCAGTGGCTTTTGCAGTCGCAGAACAACTGCAACTTGGTTGTTGGCAACGTATTGATTTGTATATGCAAGCCGGCGAAGGACCTCGGGCGAAAGCTTTGTTTTTGCAATGCCCTGCTGATGATAACCCTGAGAGCTGGCTGGTGTATGCGGAAAAATGGCTCAGTGCTGATGAAATCAGCCAGCAGTATCTGGCAGCTGAGCATCTACAGGCCCAGCAGCGCCGCCTTATCGCGCAAAAACGACTGGCTGCAGGGCAATATCAACAGCTGCTGCAACAGTTATTGGATGACCCAAAAGAGTCTGCTCAGTACGATCTGATACTGGCAAGTGCTCAGGCCTTGCCAGCAGGACCTGTGAAAATGCAGTCCATGCAAAAGCTGCATCAGTACAAGGCCAGTGTGCCTACCCTGGATGAGTTGAGTTATCAATATATTCTGGCAGGAGAGCCAGACAAGGCTCTGCAACTCCTGGCAAAGGCTTTGCCTTTTGATGCTGAATCTCAACAAAAGAGGCTATTGCCAGAGCGGGTATTGGAGCTATTAAAACAACAAAACCCACTAGATACAGCGGTGTTAGCCAAAACTGACAGTTGGACTGTTTTGGCTGCAGAGCGCGCTGAGCTTTGGCGTTTAACCGGGCGCTGCGATAAAACCCGGGCTATTTTATCGGGTGAAATCAGTACTGCAGCGGGCTGGCGTAGTTTAGCTTTATGTCAGGAAGAGCAAGATGCAGAGTTTGCTTTGTTGTACTGGCAAAAAGCCTATCAGTTGCAGGGGCAAGACACTGATATTTTGAATATCGCCTATCTGCAGCAGAAATTAAAAGACCCGGCTGCCGCATTTTTATCTTTCACCTCCTTAGATATCTCAGTGTTATCTGATGAAGATAAGCAAAACACAGCCCAGCTTGCGCTTGAGCTGGATGAACTGGAAAAAGGTGAGCAGTACTTGTTAATGTCTTCTGCAGATCAGACCGCCTGGTATCTGGAAGCGGCGGCGTTAAAGCGTAAACAGCAACAAAACGAAGCCGCTTTGGTTTATCTGAATAAAATTATCCGGACAAACAAAGAGCAATGGGTCAGATTGCATTTGCAAAAAGCCTGGATTTATCAGGCGATGCAGAACTTTCCGGCGGCCGGACAAGCCTGGCGCGCTGCTCTTGCCAAAGCACCTGAGCAAGCTGAGTTACATGCAGGCTATGGCTATTTATTGGTTGGCATGAAACGTAACAAAGAAGCTTTGGCACATCTGCGTTATGCCGCAAAACAACCTCAATACGCGAACGATGTCGCTATTGCCGGGCAAGTGGCTTATTTATCCGCTGAAGAGCAGGACGCCGAAGACACTTTGTATTGGTTAAAGCAGTCCATTGACCGCCAGCATCAAACTGAAAAACAAAATGCGCTGAGTAACACAGAATTGTACCGCTTAAAACGTTACCATCAGACCATAGCAAAAAACTGGCAGCTGACCGCCAGCACAGCGCTGCGTCATGGGGCCAGTCTGACTGTGCTTAGCAGTGCTGCACAGCAGGCTCCTGATCTGGATCCTGTGCGTAATGAAGCCTCAGTGCGGCTGGAACACTTTACCGATACCTTAAAGCGGGACCTGAGTTTGTACCTGCAAGTCTCAGCCAACGGCAGCAGTGAGCAGTATTATCATAACTTTGGTCAGGAGTTTGGGGTGGCTTATAAGCCTCTGAAGCACACCAACTTATGGTTAAGCACAGCCTTGCAGCAATACCCTTTAGGCGAGGGCGACTGGCGTGCTTTGGTGCGTGTCACAGGGGATTTTCTGAATCAGGGCAAATGGCAATCTGAATGGCAACCAGAGCAGGATCACTGGCGCGAGCGCAAGTTATTTGTCGATGCAGTCTATTGGCCTGTCGATGGTCAAATTCTGTTGCAGTCTAAGTTTGAACAAGGCAAGGTGGTCCGATACGAGGACAGCCTGTTTCAGGTCACGCGGGCTTATCTGTTGAGCCAATTGGACTACCGCAAGCAAAAGGCACTGGATACCAATCTGAATGCTGAAGGCTGGCAGTGGACTGCCGGATTAGGTCTGCAAACACGTTTTGGTCTGGGTGAAACACATTATGACGCCTACCGGCATAAACTGGAGATCAACTTTGAATGGCAGTATCAAATGGCGGGCGATTTAAGCACCGATCAGCACGCTTTATCTTTGCAGCTGTCTTATCAGTATTAATGGGGTGCCCGCTGTACTTATCGGCTGATCCGGTGTTTTATCAGCCTTTGCTGCGTGACCAGAAGCTAAACACAGAACAATGGCGGCAGATCTTAACCAGGGCTCAGCAACAAGGTATGACAGCATTGGTGCTGCAGTGGGGCCAGTATGGTGATGTCAGGTTTTATACTGCGGATGGACCTTCAGCGGCATTACTTCAGGCCTTAGAGCAACTGCAGATCCCGCTCTGGCTTGGCCTGTATGCAGCGCCAGATTACTTTCAGCAGATGGAACAGCCGCAGCCAGAAAAGCAGCAGTACTTTAAACAACAACTGGCCTTGTCTTTACAGATCAGACGGCACTGGCTGGCGTTGTTAAAACAGCGGCCCTTGGTTCTGAAGGGCTGGTATTTGCCGATGGAGCTGAACGATACAGATTTTACTCCACAGTCTTATCTGCACTGGTTAAAGCAGGAACTGCAAAGTGTAAGCCTGCTGATAGACCAGCCACTGGCGATCAGCCTGTATTTTAATGGCAAGCTTGAGCCGAAAAGCTGGCTGGCTGCCGTACACCAGTTAAAAACCGACCGCATGCAAATCTGGGTGCAGGACGGTGCCGGAGCCGCTTTGGTGTCAGAGACACAACGACAACAGTTTTTAGCCATGTTGCCTTGCACTGTGCCTTTGATCCGCGAGCTGTTTCGTCAAAACTCAGCGCCGGATGGGGTATTTAAGGGCAGGGCTTTAACAGCGTCGGAAAAACAGGCAAAGCAGAACACTTGTCATCCGTCCGTTTATTTTGAATTACGTTATATGGACGCTGCCGCAGGCCTGCTGCCTCTGACAGACCCGGAATAAAGCCTGATAAGGTATTGAAGCGTCTAAAATAACAGCAAACGACAAGGCTTTTAAAAAAAGTGCTTGCAAGCAAAGCGGCCGCTGCATAACATAGCGCCCGTTGTGACAAGATAGTTGCAACAGTGCAATGCGTCCTTAGCTCAGTTGGTTAGAGCACCACCTTGACATGGTGGGGGTCGGTGGTTCGAGTCCACTAGGACGCACCAAATTCCTAAACAAAAACGCTACCTTTTCAGGTGGCGTTTTTGTTTTTACGCCGCAGAAATACCAATAGGGATACGCCTTGCAAAGGCATTCCCAGATCTTGCCGCAAAACATTACTTCACGATTGTTGTTCCAATCCGAATCTGCAAATTGTTCCTCTCAGCACTTGATTTCTGTGTTGCCAAATAACACACAACATATTACTTTGGAACAGGAACAAAAATCTGATGCCAGATGCATAGACAGAAGTGTGCATCGGAGCTCAGGAAATACCGGATTTGAAGCTGATGTTGGAACTTGTATTTAGATAGCTCTCGTTAGCTAAATGATGCATGTTAATACCTATTAACGTGCGTCCCAGGATGGGCTGCTTTGTGCCATTTGCAGTCGTTGGCGCTTTGTTGTTTGAATTGCGGCTCAGTGCGTATTGCGGAAGGTAACACTAGATTTAATAAATGACGCCAATGAGC
>CAMLSF010000074.1 GCA_946482615.1 uncultured Chromatiaceae bacterium
GCTGACTGTTATACAATCTGTAACCCGCATCCGTTCTGTTGGCTTTATTGAGCAGACCAGCCTCTTCATAATGCCGGATCATTTTGGCAGAAAGTCCGGTCTGTTTGGCCGCCTCACCTATAGTCACTAAAGTCGCCATTCTTTTACTCCTGTGCTTTCCAGCGCTGTAACAACAGGGCATTACTAATCACAAATAAACTACTGCTTGCCATAGCTGCACCAGCAATGACCGGATTTAAATAACCTAAAGCGGCTAGCGGTATGCCTGTGACATTAAAGATAAAAGCCCAAAACAGATTTTGCTGAATTTTACGGTAGCTCAGCCGGGCTATCTGCAAAGCGGCACTGACCAGTGACGGCTTACTGCGCATCAGAGTCATAGCCGAAGCACTGACAGCTACTTCAGTACCGCTCGCCATAGCTATACCTAAATCGGCCTGAGCCAAAGCTGGTGCATCATTAATACCATCACCAACCATAGCCACCTGATAACCCAACTGCTGCCAGCTTTGAATGGCCGCCGCTTTTTCTGCCGGCAATACTTCTGCTTTCCAGTCAGTTAAGCCCAGTTGTTGTGCTATGGAAGCGGCGCTTTCTGTGCTATCGCCCGTTAACATAGCCACAGCTATAGCTTGTTGCTTTAACAACTTCACGGCATGCACCGCATCAGCTTTTAACTCATCAGTAAAACAAAACAGCGCCAATAATTGATAACCTTGATTTGCTTGTTGCTCCGCCAGCCAGGACACTGAAGCACCACGGGTTTTAATCTGCTCAAACGGCAAGTCTAACCCCAGTTGCTGCATCCAGTGGCTGCTGCCCAGCACCAGACTGCGGCCTTGCACTTTGCCTTGTACACCTTTGCCTGCGATAACCTGAAACTCTGTGGCCTCCACTGCGGTGATCTGATGCGCTGCAGCATAAGCCAGTAAAGCTTTAGCCAGCGGATGCTCGCTGTGTTGCTGCAGCGAAGCGGCCCACAGCAATGTATCAGGTTCATCAGCAAGACGACTGACTTGCTGCAGCACGGGTTTGCCCTGAGTTAAAGTGCCGGTTTTATCAAACACCACCAGGGTTACAGCTTTAGCCTGCTCCAAGGCAACAGCATCTTTAATCAGGATACCTGACCGGGCTGCAGAACCTGTTCCCGCCATAATAGCTGCAGGTGTGGCCAGGCCCAGTGCACAAGGACAGGCGATCACCAGTACAGCCACTGCATTTAAAGTTCCGGTCACCCAATCATCTGCCAGCAACCCCCAACCCACTAAGGTCGCCAGGGCGATCAGTAAAACCACAGGCACAAAAATAGCGCTGATTTTATCCACCAATGCCTGCACCGGCGCTTTAGCGCCTTGCGCCTGTTCAACCAGTTGAATAATGCGGGATAAAGTGGATTCGGCTCCTACTGCTGTAGCTCTGATGTGCAAGACCCCATCCAGATTGACTGAGCCACCCGTGACCTGATCCGCCACAGTTTTAGAGACAGGCACAGACTCGCCACTGATCAAAGCTTCATCCACATGACTCAGGCCTTGTTCAACCACAGCATCCACTGCAATACGTTCGCCCGGTTTTACCAGTACCAAATCACCCTTTTGTACAGCTTCCGCTTTCACTTCCAGCCAATGGCCGTTTTGAAACACAGTAGCCACAGCAGGTTTTAAATTCTCCAATGCCCTTAAAGCATCAGTGGTGCGTTTTTTCGCCTTATGCTCAAGGTATTTACCTAAAAGCACCAGACTTAATACTGCACTGCTGCTTTCAAAATACAAATGAGGCGCGCCATGCCCGGTATGCTGAGCATCAAAGATCCACCACAAATACAAAGACAAGCCATAAGCCGCACTGGTGCCAATAGCGACCAGCAAATCCATATTGCCACTGCCTGCTTTGACTGCAGCCCAGCCTGCTTTATAAAACCGCGCACCAAAATAAAATTGCACCGGAGTGGCCAACAGCCATTGCCAGAAAGATGGCAACATCCAGTCCAGACCAAACAACAAACCAAACATAGGCAACACCAAAGGCACGGTCAGCACTATGCTGGCAACCACAGGCCACCATTGCTGCTGATAAAAAGCAGGCTGAGTCACTTCAGCTACCTGCGTTGTTGCTGGCAGACTGGCCTGATAACCTGCCTTTTCGACAGCAGCCATCAATAATTCTGCTGATACAGAGAGGCCACTGATAGTTGCGGTTTCACTGGCCAGATTGACGCTCACTTGCTCTACACCTGCGACTTTGGCCAACGCTTTTTCTATACGTCCTACACAGGAAGCACAGCTCATTCCGCTGATATTCAGTTGAATTTGTTCAGACATAACATGACTCCGGACCAAAAGGGCAATACCCCGACAGCAACAAGGCTAAAGCTTACCCTTAGGGCAAGGTCAACAACAAAAATTAAAAAATAGTAGTTGACCTTACCACAGGGCAAGCTTGGATCATGTTCGTGAACAACCCCATCAGTAACAAAGGACAAACACAATGAAAGTACAATTGAAAGTAACAGGCATGACATGTAACCACTGCATCAGCATGGTGAATAAAGCTATAGCCAAACTGCAGGCAGATGCCACAGTGACTGTGGATTTAGCGAACCAACAAGTGGATGTAGAGAGTGCCTTAGCTGCTGAAGATATTATTGCAGCGCTGGACGAAGCCGGTTACCCGGCTGTTGTACTCTAGTTTTGCTGCAGCTTGAGTCAGATTCAGCTACAAAAAGGCAAAGCGGTCAATGCAGAGTCAAACTGATACTGAAAACCGGCAATAGTCTGAGATTTGTGACTAATGACTCTGCGCCATGGCGTTTGACTGCTGCTGTGCTCAAAAACTGGTGCCGGCAAGGACGCCAGTTCACAGGCCGTTAAATAGAACTCAGCTTTAGAGCAAAATTGCGGACTGGATAAGTTAAACAGCTCAGGCCATAACTGCTGCCGGACTATGGCAGAAACTGCAGCACAAATATCGCTGCTGTGAACCATATTCACAGCCACATCTGCGGCTCCGGCTTGTTTGCCGGATAAAAACCGGGCCGGATGACGACCGGGGCCAATTAAACCAGCCAGACGCAAAGTGCAGCATGGCACTGCAACCCGCAACAGCTGTTCACCCACAGCCAGCAACTCAATACGGGGATCGGCCAGTTGCAACGGGCTGTTCTCGCTGACATCACCGGACAAACCTTCATAAATGCCAGTACTGCTTAAATGAATACAAGCCAGAGATCCCGACAACTTCATCAGAGTCGCCAGCTGAGCTAAAGCTCTGGTGTAGCCTTCACCGTCAGAACGGCTGGCTGGCACAGTGCAAATCACAATGGCATCTTTAAACAAAGCGCTGAGCTCTGCATCAGGCCTGATGGACTGGCCTAAATCCAGTACAAAATGATTACACTGTTCAGCCACAGCAGAAGATTTTGTCGCACTGCGGTTGCTGAGCCAGAGTTCGTGCCCGTCGGCTTTAAGTTGTGTCGCCAGCTGAGTCCCGAGCCAACCTGCACCTATGACTAATATTTTCATACCTGACGCCCTTCCGCTCTAACATTCGAATTGGATAGTAACAGATCACCAACTTCTATTTTTATCAAATTTACCACTATTTGCAAATTTCCAGCAATTTTTATTGATCCGCGTCAAGATCGCCCACAGACAAAAGGCGTAGTTTAAGCGCCACTCATGCGAATGTATGAGCTTTAGCACTGACTGGCACTGACGCCATTTACAGGCCAGATCCACAGTTCCTGATGGAGGAGCAATCCGAATGGATGTTGTTGAACTCTCACGCTTACAGTTTGCCGCTACGGCAATGTACCACTTCTTATTTGTGCCCTTAACTTTGGGTATGACATTCCTGCTGGCCATTATGGAGTCAGTTTATGTCATGACGGGTAAAGAAATTTACCGTGATATGACTAAATTCTGGGGCAAGTTGTTTGCCATTAACTTCGCGCTGGGGGTCACCACTGGCATAGCGATGGAATTCCAGTTTGGCACCAACTGGTCCTACTATTCGCATTATGTCGGTGACATCTTTGGCGCCCCTTTGGCCATTGAAGGCCTGATGGCATTTTTCCTTGAGTCCACTTTAGTGGGTCTGTTCTTTTTTGGTTGGGACAGACTCAGTAAAGTACAGCATCTGGCCGTGACCTGGCTGGTGGCTCTGGCTTCAAACTTATCGGCACTGTGGATTTTAATTGCCAATGGTTGGATGCAACACCCGGTTGGCGCCGAATTTAATTTCGAAACCATGAGAATGGAAATGCTCAGCTTCAGCGAAGTGGTGTTTAACCCTGTAGCTCAGGTCAAGTTTGTTCATACTGTTTCCGCAGGTTATGTCACAGGCGCTATGTTTGTACTGGCAATTTCAGCCTGGTATATGCTGAAGGGTCGCGACTTAGCTTTTGCCCGCCGCAGTTTTGCCATCGCCTCTGCTTTTGGTTTAGCCAGTGCCTTATCTGTCATAGTGTTAGGGGATGAATCTGGTTATGAGTTAGGGGACGTACAAAAAGTAAAACTGGCCGCAGTAGAGGCTGAATGGAAAACACATCCGGCACCGGCTGATTTCACCATCTTTGGCATCCCGAATGAAGCAACCCAAAGCACGGACTATGCGCTGAAAATTCCAGGTGCTATGGGCCTCATCGCCACCCGCTCTTTAGATAAAGAAGTGACAGGCCTGGCTGAACTGAAAGAACAACACCGCCAGCGTATTGTCAATGGCCAGCTCGCCTACGGCCTGTTGAAAAAACTAAGGGCTGGAGAAAAAACACCGGAAAATATCGCCGCCTTTGATTTGGTAAAAAATGACCTGGGTTATGGCCTGCTATTGATGGCCTATACGGACGACCCGGTTTACGCCACAGCTGAACAAGTAGAACTTGCAGTACAACAAAGTATTCCTAAAGTGGCGCCGCTGTTCTGGTCCTTCCGGGTGATGGTAGCCGCTGGTTTTATTATGCTGCTGGTGTTTGTTTTGTCTTTTTATCACAGTGCCAAACGTACACCGGAAAAACCACGCTGGTTACTCAAAGCCGCGCTGTTTTCCTTACCTCTGCCCTGGATTGCCTGTGAAGCGGGCTGGTTTGTTGCCGAATATGGTCGCCAGCCCTGGGCTGTAGGTGAACTCTTGCCGACTCATTTAGCCGCGTCCCAGCTCAGTGCCACCGAAATTTGGATCAGCTTAGTGGCTATTACCGCACTTTATACCGTCTTTCTGATCATCGAAGTCTGGTTGATGCAGCATTTTGCCCGTAAAGGTCCTGCGTCTATCCATACCGGCAAGTATCACGGCGAACAGGCCCGGGAGGTTTAACATGGATTATGAATTTTTACGTTTTATCTGGTGGTTACTGGTTGGCGTATTGCTGATTGGTTTTGCCGTGACCGACGGTTTTGATATGGGGGTGGGGGCACTGCTCAAAGTGATAGGCCGTGACGACACCGAACGCCGTATTTTGATTAATGCGGTAGCGCCGCACTGGGATGGTAATCAGGTCTGGCTTATCACAGCAGGTGGTGCTTTGTTTGCCGCCTGGCCCCCTGTTTATGCCACAGCTTTTAGTGGTTTTTATCTGGCGATGATGCTGACCTTAGCCGCGCTGTTTTTACGCCCTATCGGCTTTGATTACCGCTCCAAGCTGGACAATGCCAAATGGCGCAGCAACTGGGACTGGGCTTTAACCGCAGGTTCTGCCATACCACCCATTATTTTTGGCGTAGCTTTTGGCAATCTGTTGCAGGGGGTACCGTTTCACTTTGATGAGCTGCTACGGATTTACTACACAGGTTCATTTTGGGCTTTATTAAATCCCTTTGCCTTATTGGTTGGTGTGCTGAGCTTACTGATGTTTATCAATCAGGGCGCCTGTTATCTGCAAATGAAAACCGAAGCGCCGCTGCGCCAGAGGGCAGAAGCAGTGTCTTTCATCAGCGCGACTCTGGCAGCCGTGTTGTTTGTTGCGGCAGGTGTCTGGCTGGCTTTTGCAGGTATGGGCTATAAAGTCACCAGTCTGATTGACAGCAACGCCATCAACAGTGCTGTGACCAAAACTGTGGAAGTCAGCAGTGGTGCCTGGTTTAGCAACTATGCCACTTACCCGCTGTTATGGATTTTGCCACTGCTGGGTATTGTGGCCTTTTTGCTATCGGCCTTGTTCAGCAAACTGGCCAAAGGCTGGCAGGCTTTTGTTGCCTCCTCCCTGGCCATGACTGGCGTGATCCTGACCTGTGGTGTCTCGATGTTTCCTTTTATTATGCCGTCCAGCAGCATGCCCAATCACAGCCTGACCATGTGGGATGCCACCTCCAGTGAATTGACATTAAAAATCATGTTTGTGGTGGCCTGTATTTTTGTGCCCATCATCCTTGGCTACACAGCCTGGTGCTACTGGAAAATGTGGGGCCGCTTAAACCGCAACTCCATCAGCAGCAACACTCATTCATTGTATTAAGGAGCAGTTTTATGTGGTATTTCACCTGGATTTTAGGCGTATTACTGGCCTGCTCTTTTGGCATCATCAATGCGATGTGGCTGGAGCTAAACGGTTACCCGGGCGAAGAGAACGAACCATCAGAGTAACTAAGGATTTGATGCCTGTGTTGTCATTAAGGCAATTAGTCCAGTCAGAAAAGAACCGCTTGCATCTGGCCATAGTGCTGGGTGCAACGGCCTCTTTACTGATGATCTGGCAGTGCTGGTTACTGGCGACTTTATGTGATCTGGTCTTACAGCAGCAACCAATCCCAACAGATCTGCTGCTGCATATTTTAGTGTTGTGGCTGCTGCGCCCTGCACTGTTGGCGGCCAAAGATGTAGTTGCCCTCAAGGCCAGTCAAAACTTACGTTTTTCAATCCGGCATCAGTTACTTGGCATTATTAGTCAGGCCGGCCCACTGCGGCAACGTATCGCTTCTGACGGTGATTTATCCACCCGCTTGCTGGAACAAGTGGATTCGCTGGATCCTTATATCAGCCGCTATTACCCTCAGCTGTATCTGGTGGTGCTTTGCCCCTTGTTTATTTCTATAGCTGTGGCCAGTCAAAGTCTGCTGGCCGCCTTGTTGTTGTTAGCCACAGCCCCACTTATTCCGCTTTTTATGATTTTACTCGGAAAAAAAGCGGCGCAAGCCAGTCAGCAGCAAGTGCAGGCCTTAGGTTTATTAGGCGGACGTTTTCTGGAGTTTTTACGGGCTGCGACTCTTATCCGTCAATTACAAGCAGAACCTTTGGTACTGAACCGGCTAAATAACGCCGGTGAAGACTACAGAAAGCGCACTATGTCGGTGCTGAGCAAAGCTTTTTTATCCGGTGCTGTGCTGGAGTTATTTGCCTCTTTGGCCATAGCTTTAGTGGCTTTGTATCTGGGTTTAGGTTTATTGGGCGAGCTGCCCTGGGCCAAAGCACACATTCCGGTGTCTTACCAGCCGGCCCTGTTTATCTTATTGATGGCTCCCGAGTTTTATGCGCCACTGCGTCAGCTTGGAGCTGATTATCATGCCAAAGCTCAGGCCGAAGCGGCTTTTGCCAGTCTGACCCCAATCTGGGCTTTGCCTTTGTGTACTGGTGGCAACAGGCCAGCACCCACAACACCTGTCTGTATTGAATTTCAGCAGTTTAGCCTGCTGGGCTCAGAGCACAGAGCTTCCTTGCTGACAGATATTCAGGCTCAGGTTTTACCGACGCAACGTATAGGATTAACAGGCCCCAGTGGTGCTGGCAAAACCAGTTTGCTCCAGTCGTTATTAGCTTTTCAGCAACCGGATCAAGGCCAAATCAGGATAGGCGATCATGAGTTAACTGAGTTGAACTTAGCTCAGTGGCGACAGCAACTGGTGTATTTATCCCAGCAAAGCCAGTGGTTAAGCGGCAGCTTACGCAGTAATTTACTGCTGGCGAACCCCTCAGCAACAGAAGCAGAACTCAGCACGGCCTTGCATCAGGCCTTGTGTGCCGATTTTGTCTTTGCGTTACCTGCAGGTATGGACACTGTACTTGCAGAGAGTGGGGTTGGTTTATCCGGTGGGCAATTGCAGCGTCTGGCTTTGGCCAGAGCTTTATTAAAACAAAGTTGGTGTTGGCTGCTGGATGAGCCTGCCTCTATGTTGCCAGCGGAACAACAACGGCACTATTTTCAGCAGTTAGACCAGCTCAGCCACGGCAAAACTTTGCTGCTGGCGACTCATCAGTTACAGCATCTGGACTGGCTGGATCAGGTGTGGTTGATAGTGCAGGGGCAAATTGTCGCTAAAGGCACAGTGGCAGAAATTCAGGCCCATCCTTTGTATCAAGCCAGTTACCTCCAGGAAGCCGTATGAAAGAACAACTGAAACTATCCGCTTTAATGCGTCCGCACTGGCGCTGGTGGTTACTCAGTCTGACTTTAGGTACTTTAACCCTGGCCAGTATTATGGGGCTGCTGACTGTCTCCGGCTGGTTTATTACGGCCTCTGCTTTGGCGGGTTTGCAGCTGGCAAGCGCCGGTAGTTTTAACTATTTTGGCCCGGCCGCTCTGATCCGATTTTTTGCCATCAGCCGCACTGCAGGGCGCTATTTTGAGCGTTTAAGTTCGCATAACGCTATCTTGTTATTGCTGCAACAATTGCGACTGTGGTTTATGCGGCGGTTTTTAACCAGCAGTGTCAGGCCTGATACCAAATCGGCCGATCTGCTGCAAAAACTCATTACTGACATAGACAGGCTGGATCAATGGCCGTTGCGGGTTGTAGCGCCGTTATTCTGGGCTTGTCTGATAAGCACTGGCTGGCTGATGGCGCTGTGGTGCTGGCAAACCGAACTGGCTCATATTGCTTTGTATTATTTGTCTGGCTTACTGCTGGTGCCAGTGTTCGCTGCTGTATTGGGTTATCGCCGTGCCTGTAGCCTGGTTGAACTAGCATCACAGCGCCGGCAGCAATTGCTGGAGCCTTTGTCCGCCCTGACCATGTTGCAACTGCATCAGGGCTGGGCAGCAACAGAACACCGGTGGCAACAAACAGAACAACAATACCAAAAGTTGTTGTGGCGCCAGCACCTGCTGGATCTGTGTTGTCAGTTTTTGTTGTTGAGCGGTTTAGCGCTGATGAGTTTTCATTTGTTGATCATCGCTTTACCTTTAGCGGCACAACAGCAAATCAGTATTGCATCTTTAGTGGCTTTGCTGCTGTCGACTTTGGCCTTACCGGAAATTTGGTTGCCACTGGCCACTTTATACCGCCATCTGGCTGACAGCATGATGGCAAAACAGCGGCTGAATCAAATTCAACCAGAGACTGATCCCGGTTCTTTAACCCACTTAACAGGGCCTGTAACACTGGAGTTGCAACAATTGTCTGTTGCTTATCCCGGAGCAGTACAGCAGACATCACCTGTGAGTTGCCAGTTAAAATCCGGCGATCTGCTATGGCTGCAAGGCCCATCCGGAGTGGGAAAATCAACTTTGCTCTGCACTTTAGCTGGCTGGCAACCAGCTGTAGCGGGCCGGGTCTTACTCAATGGTCAGGATCTGCAGCTCTATAAAGCCTCAACGCAGCGGCAACATATTGGGTTACTGTCACAACAGGTCAGTTTATTTAATATGTCCCTGGCGGCCAATTTACGGCTGGCCAGGCCGGACGCCAATGATGAAGAATTACGGCAGGTGTTGGCAGATACTCAATTGGAGGAGTGGGCAGCCACTTTACCCCTGGGGTTAAACACCGAACTGGGCGAATATGGGCTGGCAGTCTCTGGCGGCCAGGCCAGACGTATAGCCTTAGCGCGTTTGTTACTGAAACAACACAAGATTCTTTTATTGGATGAGCCTTTAGCCGGCTTAGACTCAACTACAGCGGATCAACTGATCCAAAGCCTTAGATGCCGCTGTCCGCAACAAATCCTGATCATCGCCAGTCATCAGCCTCTTCCTGCAGCCCGGGACTGGCATCAACTTCAGCTAAAGGTGTTGTAAATCAAACAAAAAGATCAACCAAATCTGAGTTCTTAGCTATGTTTAAAACCAGAGTTCGGTTTTTTTACATCAAATTCACATGAAAATATGATAAATATGAAAAAACTAGAAATTCAATTCGTCGGGTTGTATAATTCATGCGACAAAAGTTAATGCAATTATAAAAAGGTACAACATTAACTCAGTCTAACTCCGACAGGGACATCCGACCAGCTGCAAGGCCGCACACCTTATAGAAAACAAAAACTTAGTCAAGGCTGACTATTGATTTTGAAAAGGCTGAAGCCCTTTAGCCTACAAAAACGTAAAACAGTATAAAATCGATGAGGATACCCTATGTTAAAACCTACATTACTGGCAGCAACTATTGCTGCGTCTTTTTGCGGTGCCAGCCAGGCTGCAGTGGACATCAATGGTTTTGCCTCCATCAAAGGTGGTATGGCCCTGAGCAGCGACGATGAGCTCTATGGCTATGACGACGATTTCAGTTTTAAAAATGAAAGTTTAGCTGCACTGCAGGTCAAATCAGACTTAGGCGATAAACTCTCAGTGACAGCTCAGTTATTAGGTCGTGGCGCCGACGACTGGGATGTGAAGTTTGAATGGGCCTTTTTAAGTTACGATTTAACTGACACCTGGCGCGTGAACGCAGGCCGGTTAAGAACTCCGTTTTACAAATACTCAGACTTTCGTGATGTAGGTTATGCCTATGACTGGTCGCGGGTGCCACAAAGTGTATACGGTTTAGGTTTTGATAATATCGAAGGCGCCTCGCTGTACCATACCAGCACTTTAGGTAATTTTGACTCCTCTTTGCAACTGATCATCGGCAGCTACGACGGCGATGCGGCTATTGGTGACGCCGCTGCAGAAGCACAAATTGACAATATCGCAGGGGTGGCCTGGGAATTGGGTCAGGACGGCTATTCGTTCCGCGTTGCCTATCTGACAGGTAAAACCACTTTTTATGTCGATCAGCTGGACGCGCCTGTCACAGGCTTGTATGCACAGTTAACAGGCTTTGGTTTAGGCGCGTTAGCGAAAGATTTAGACATAGTGGATGAATCCAGCTCTTTCGCCGGTATTGGTTTTAATATTGATAAAAATGACTGGGTGCTGGTATCTGAAATCACCAAAGCTGTAGTGGATGATTCTTTTATTTCCGATCAGGAATCCTACTACATTTCTGTCGGTCACCGCTTTGACAGCATCACACCTTACGTGTCTTTTGAAAAAGAAGACAACAAAGCGAAAACTGAAATTTATGCCGGTGTGCCCACTGCTTCGCCAATTTTTGCTCCTGTTGCTGGCTTAGTAAATAGTCTGGAAACTGAGCGCGACAGCATTAACCTTGGCGTGCGTTATGACTTCCACCCTTCAGCAGCATTTAAAGCTCAGTACACCAATGCGGACAATAAAACAGCTGACCGTAAAGACAGCGTTATTGTTGTTGGCGTTGATCTGGTGTTTTAAGGAATCCAATCATGTTAAAAAAATTAATCTTAATTCCGGCTCTTGCCCTGAGCTTTATGGCTGTTGCCAATGTGGCTGTGATAGTTCACCCGTCCAATGCAGCAGCTTTGTCGCAGGATGATATCAATAAAATCTTTACCGGCCGTGCTAAAAGTTTCAGCGACGGCAAAGCGGCTGAACCAGTGAACCTGGCAGAGGCTGTTGCAGTGCGGGCAGATTTTGATCAAAAAGCCTTAGGCCGCTCGTCCAGCCAAATGAAGGCATATTGGTCTAAACTGATATTCACTGGTAAAGGAACGCCACCAAAAGAACTGGCATCAGAACAGGAAGTGCTGGATGCTGTGGCGAAAAACCCTGCCGCCATTGGTTATGTCAGTGCAGGTGCTGTGACTGGCAATGTCAAAGTAGCCTTAACACTGAACTAAAGCTTGTCCAGGCAGGTGAGTTCTTCGCCTGCCTTTGTTGTAAGCCATATTCTGGATACTACTTATGCTGAACTACCTGAGTTTATTAAAAAAAATCTGGCTTATTATTGCTATCGCAATTCTGGCTTTTTTAATAGTGCTGACGTCATCCATTTATTTTACCGCCCGCAACGCCGACAGTATTGTGCTGATTAAAGACAAAATGTATGACAGTTCGAAACTCGCCTCTCAAATGGTGGTGGAGTTTAATGCAGTCGAAGAGTTTTTTACTCAGTCGGTTTCTTTGTCTGATCCAGACATCTTAAGCACAGCCAAAGCCACTGAAGAACGTGTCGTTGCCAGTCTGGCGCAGCTGAAAAAACTCGATACGGCCAACCTGAAACAACTGGAAACACTGGAACAACACTTTAGTGCTTATGCCAAAGCAGCTGCAGAAATTGCTCAGTCGATGATTGACGGCACTTTAGATATGAGTGCAGCACAAAACATTATCCAAAATAAAACCGCTTTGTATGAAACAGCAAAAAGCGGTTTTGTCGCTTATGAAAAACAAACCGACCATAACTTCCAGCAAATACTGGTGGATATGTCGGCCTCGTCCGAACGCTCTGTGCTGATTATTGTGTTATCAGGCTCTGTCTTATTGATTATTATGGCTGTAGTTGGCCATGTGATAGGCCGCAATATCAGCAAAACAGCGAATAATCTCGCCAGTTCACTGCAGGTCCTGGCTTCAGGCAAAGGTTCTTTATCCAGCCGCCTTAGCATAGACTCTGAAGATGAGTTCGGCGCTGTAGCCCGCAATTTCAACGAATTTATCGCTTTGTTGCAAAGCTCCTTTGTCGCCATTGCTCATTTGGTCGACCCGGTCAGCCGCACAGCGGATGAACTGGCCAAAGGTATGAAAGAACTGGATTGTATGACCAGCCAGCAAAAAAATGACGCGGATACAGTGTCGCATTCGATGGAGGAGATGCAAAGCAGTGTTAAAGACATCAGCCAGTCGGCCAACGCTGCATCCGGCAGTGCCAATGATGCCAGTCGTTTAGCCAAACTGGGCTACGAAAAAACTACTTCTTCAGTACAGGCATCAAAAGATCTGGCTGGCGAAATAGCCCACACCAGTACAGTGATTACCGATCTGGCCAAACAAACTCAGGAAGTAGGTGGTATTTTAAAAAGCATCAATGATATTGCCGATCAAACCAACTTACTGGCGCTAAATGCTGCAATTGAAGCAGCCCGGGCCGGTGAACAAGGCCGGGGTTTTGCTGTAGTAGCAGACGAGGTACGTTTATTGTCGTCCCGCACCGCCTCATCTGTCACTACTATCCGTGACTTGTTGGGCAAACTGACCCAAAACGCCGACAGCGCAGTCCGGCTGATGGATCAGGCTGTGAGCAAAGCCAATAACAGTGCTGAATTAACAGCGGAAGCAGGCAGTTCTATTGAATTGATCAATCAGGAAATTGACAAAATTAATATGGTGAATGCGCAAATCGCCACAGCGACAGAACAACAAACCATGGTCGCCAGTTTAGTGCTGGACAATACCCACCAGATGGCGGATTCATTCAGCCGGACTATTCAGGTGCAAAACACTGTGGCTGATATTTCCGACCAGTTACGTGGCCTGGCTCAGGAACTGAATACCGTCTCGTCCAAATTCCGGGAATAAAAAGTTTCGGCACTACAATTACGGCTGGGACTACCAGCCGTAATGATTTTAGCAACCTGCCGCTTGATTCGTTTTTTAGTCTGCCGCTCTGAGCTGAAATTGCTGACAATCAGCATCCGGTTGCACCGGAGCCTGTTTCAGCCCAACCTCATCATATAAACTGCAACTGGGTACATCGACCTGTTGTTTTGTATGCCGGGACAACAATGAAACAGAGCCGTTGGCCAGTACTCGCAGAGCCCACTGACTGGATTGAGCAGCACAACTGCCTAAGACCAAATCAGCACCAGCAGCTAAAGCATCATCTTTCACCAACACACAAAGCTCAGGGTTCTGACTGTTGTGCAGTTGGACAAAACCTGTTTGTCCGGCTTTCCAGATCCATTGCTGGCATGACTGTTTAGTCCAGCTTTGTTGTGTGACAGAAGCACCGTCCGTTGTGACACAGTCTTTTGTACTCAGCACTTTTCCGCTTTGCCTGCTGCTCAGCACAGTCTTTGCTGTTGGTACTACTAACCAGTCCTGACATAAGCTTTTGTCTTCGGCTTTGCAGCCTGCTGGGGTCAAAGGTTTTTGATCAGCAGCATTAAGCAACTGGTGATAGCCGTCGCTGCCTGAGTTCAGTTGCCATTGTTGGTCTGGCTGATTAACCCAGGCCGATAAGCTACGATTTGCAGCTAAGAAGCTTCCGTCAGTTGTAGCCAGCCGGTAACGGCCTTTGCTGGTTGGATCTAAGATCCAGTGCCCTTGTTCACTGCAAGTTTGCTCTGTCAGCCCTTGTGCTGAAGGTGCCAGACAAAGCTGACTGGAACGATTCACCAGCTGCCAGGTCACCCCTTCAGGCACCAGTGTCAAAGGACCATGTTCACCGGAAGGCGCAGCCAGAGTCTGGCCTTCTGGTACTGGAGTACCAAAATCCGGCCTGCCATCGGCTTTAAAGCTAAAGGGCTGAGCTCTGACCGAGCGGGTCGAGCTGCAGCCATAGGTTTCTTTATTATTGCCGTGATACACCAGCCAGTTTTCTCTGCCATCAGGCGATTTGAAAAAACCATTGTGACCCGGACCAAAAACGCCATTACCGCGCTCAAACACAGGCTGCTCCGCTTTGGTCCAGGACTTAGCGTCCATTGGATCCTCCCCCGTCAACTCCAGTAAACCCAATTTATAATCCGGCGTATCACAAAAACTGGCGGAGTAAATCACAAAGGTACGGCCCTGGTGTTTCAGCACTTCTGGCCCTTCATTGACCTTACGGCCCGATTGCTCCCATGGCAACGAAGGACGGGACAACACCATGCGTTCACCCGTTAAAGTCCAGGGGTTGGACATTTGGCTGATCCAATTCAGTTGTTCATCCCCTACCCACTCAGACCAGAGTAAATACAATTTCCCGTTATGTTCTAAATAGTTACCATCTATATTCCAGCTATCCGGCATAGGAGAACCTTTGTACTGGTAAGGCCCCATAGGGTCGTCCCCTGCACTTTCCAACACGGACAAATGCTGACCATCCAGATTTTCCTGCTTGCCTGAGGTGTACATCATGTACCAACGTGGTCCATCAGGCCCCTGCAAACGATGAAATTCAAAAGCCCAAAAGTTACAGCAGCTTTTAGGGCTGGTTTCAGACCAGATATTAACTGGCGTGGCACTGGCTAAACCCGCCAGAGTCGGCGATTTACGCATCACCAGCTGCGAAGTCCAGGTAGTGGTGGTCAGGTAATAATTGCCTTGCCAGTATTCCAGCCAGGGATCGGCGCCGTTGGCAAATAATGGATTGGTAAAACTCTGATCTTCTGCCGCTGTTCCGCTCTTCACATCAGAGGATACGACTGCAACAGCAGCTGCAGTCTGGTGTTGTTGTGGCTCAGACGAACAAGCCGGCAGCGTACAGAGCAGGCTGACAGCCAAAAACATAGGATGACCCATGAAGCCGGGCAAAGTTTTAGTGTTGAATTTCATAGCTAACCCTGTCTGGTCTGTTTATTTTTCTATTTGTATTACAATATGACCATAAGAGTCTAAAACGAAACCATAAGAAAAACAACAAGGGCGGACAGCCGTATTTACCATCCGCCCTCAGACTTACAACCTCTCCAGCAACCACTGTTGATTGCTGCCACCTGTCACTGTCCATTGCAGCACTTTGGCATCATTGGCTGTGCTGGCGCCACTGACATCCAGCACATGGTTACTTAATACCGAGCGAATACGGGTATAACCACCGCCAGCATCTTCTAACCACCATTTCTGGCCTGCTCCGCCCCAATAATGCCACTGGGCAATACTGGCTCCTGCTGCAGTCGATAACTCCCAGACATCCAGTGCCTGACCACTCAAACTATTGATCAGGCTATAGCTGCCATCCCCCAAACTAATGAGTTGCCACTGCTGATGTAAACCAGAACTTAGGCTGTATTGTTCTATCATGGCGCCATTAGCAGCAGAGGCATTATCTACAGATAAATACTTGCCGCTGTGGCGGGCTTTAATACGGTAAGTGCCTTCACTGACCCCACCACAACTGGCAACGGTAAAATTGCGGCTCAGGCTGGGCCAGCCCGAGCTAAAGCTCATTTTCAGCAGATCCAGCTTGGCATTACCGCCATCATTCAGGTCGTAATAGTGAGTGGATACATACTGGCAGCCACTGTCTTTGAGCACGCCAATATGGCCTGGTCCTTTGTAATTGCCACTTTGGTTGGGCAATAAACTACGCTCTTCCTGATAAGGCCCCCAGACTGAGGTGGAACGTGCCACCTGGATGTAGTAACTGCTGTTGCTGCCCTGACAACAGGCGCCACGATTCAGATACAGATAATAATAATTGCCTTGCCTGCTAATATAAGGCGCTTCGATACTTTGGTGATTGCCACCATAAATCTGCTGCACATTGCCTATAGTTTTTCCCGTAGATGGATTGATTTCGACCAGACCCAGACCACCAAAAAAGGAGCCATAACTCATGTAAATCCGGCCGTCGTGATCCCGAAACAGAGCGGGATCTATCGCATTGATGTCCGTGCTGGCGCCACTGGAACTGACCACCATACCCAAATCCTGCCAATTGGGATTTTTCAGCGACACAGTGCGGGCCACACCAATAGCAGAGCGTGAGCTGCCAAAGGTAGAAGCCGAGTAGTACAGGTAATAAAAGCCTTTCATCTGGATCACATCAGGCGCCCAGAAGGCGCCGGCAAAACCCGGTACTGCGCTATTGATCCAGCTTGGCCAGCCCGATGGAAACACAGGGCTGGAGGTTGCCGACCAGTGGGTTAAATTGGTCGAGGTGGAATACCAGATCCCCTGCCCTGTGGTGAAATGAAAATAGGTGTCGCCGTCTTTAATCAAAGCGGCTGGATCGTGTGAGTTGGGAACACCAGTGATAGTTATGGCTTGCAAAGCGGCGGAGAATAAACTCAACAGCCCCAGCAGACCGGCCCGCCAGCATGCTGACGGCCTGATATTGTTTTGTTGCATAAGTATGTCCTTGTCTGTCGTATTTGTTTTATCTAGTTGCCATTGTTATTTGTCATACAATAACAACTAAATAAACTAGAACAGTTCCATACAAACGCAACTTTTATCTAATTTTTTAACAACAGGCTCTGATACCCCAACCAGTCTTTTTCATTTACCAAAGGCCAGCCGTTGTTATCCCACTCCAATGCAGTGATCTTCAGTTTTTGCAGGCCGTTATCAGCCATCTCGTAGGCATGAAACACCAGATAATCCTTGCCGTCGAAACCGTACACTGAGTTGTGGCCTAGACCCGGCCAGTTTTTGTTGCCTTTCAGCAAAACAGAACCCCCTCCTGCTGCTAAATCTTTGCCGTTTTTATCCAGATAAGGCCCGGTTAAAGTTTCAGAGCGCCCCACCACCATATGGTAAGTGCTGTCTTTACCACGGCAACATTTGCCATAAGAAACAAAGAGATAATAATACCGGCCTTTTTTGTAGAGAAAAGGCGCTTCCAGCTCAGCAGGGCCTGGCTCGGCATCATCTAAAAAGGCAGGCCGCTCTGCTTTGGCCAGTGTATGCCACTGTTCCGGCTGAGCTATACGGGTCAAGGTTTGATCCAGTTTCACCAGTTTCAGCCCACCCCAGAAAGAGCCAAAACTCATCCAGGCCTGGCCTTGTTCGTCCAGGAGCACGGCCGGGTCTATCGCATTCCATAAATCCCGTTGTGGCACAGACTGCAGCACTATGCCCTGATCCACCCATTGATAATTTGGATCTTTAGGATCCAAGGTGCTATTGACTGTCACCCCTATAGCCGAGGTGTTTTTCCCAAAGGCCGAGATGGAGTAATACAGATAAAACTTGCCCTGATGC
>CAMLSF010000075.1 GCA_946482615.1 uncultured Chromatiaceae bacterium
ATGGCAGAGGTCATTGAGCAGTTAAACCGCAACGAGTCGGTGGAGTATGCGGTGCCTAACTATAAACGCACCTTATACAGTACCTATCCAAATGATGAGTTTTTTAGTTTCCAGTGGGCTTTACATAATAGTGGTGAGTGGTTTTTACCACTAGCCTCTTATCCACTGCCCGATCGTGATATGAATGCACCTGAAGCCTGGGACGTCAGAACAGATGCCTCTACTGTACTAGTGGCTGTGCTCGACACAGGGCATGACTACAACCATTCTGACTTAACAGAAAATGTCTGGCGCAACCCGACCGAAATTGCAGGTAATGCCATAGACGACGATAACAACGGTTATGTCGATGATGTGTATGGCATAGCACCATTAACCGGCACTGCAGACCCTATGGATTTTATGGGCCATGGCACCTTAATGAGCAGCCTTATTGGTGGCAAAGGCAATAATGGCGCAGGGACCAGCGGAGTTGCCTGGACCGCCAATATCATGGCACTTAAAGCTGTGGATGATTACGGCTTTGTGGTCGACTCTGCCGCTATAGAAACCATAGAGTATCTGATCCAAACCAAAGCACGGCTGCAATTACCCCGGGTGATTTTGCATATCGCCAGTGGTAGCCCGGATTCAAGCCCTGCCTTTAAATCAGCTTTGGAGTCAGCCGCAGCGGCTGGTATTTTAGTGGTGGCCGCGGCCGGTAATGAAAATGTCGATTCCGCTTTACAGCCGTCTTACCCAGCTGCTTTTGCCATAGACAATATTATCAGCGTCGGAGCCAGCAGCACGGCCGCCTTAGGTAAAGAACAGTACTCCAACTTCAGTTGTTCCGCCGTCGATGTGCTAGCCCCTGGTAAAGCTATTTTTGGTGCCATGCCACAAGAGAATCTGGGGTCGGTTGAAAGTACCTCTGGTGCTTCTGCATTGGTTGCTGGTACTGCGGCTTTAGTCTGGGCTGAACATCCGGACTGGGACTGGGCTCAGGTGAAGAACGCGGTGCTCAGCAGCAGCAAGTATGAAACCGATTTGCAGGGCCTGTCTTTATCACAAGGCAATGTGCAGATAGATGCAGCTTTGGCTTACAACCCAACTACACCAGTAGTCTGGGGCATTAGCCCAGCCACCAGCAGACCGGGTAGCACCATCACCATCACAGGTCGTAATTTTGGTGCAGCTCAGGGCAAAGTGATACTGCGTCAGGGCTCGACTGAAACTGAACTGCCTGTGGCCAGCTGGAGCGCGGAAAAAATCACCCTGACCCTGCCGGCTCAACAAAGTTATGGCCAACAGGATCTGCAAATCAAAACCGCGACAGAACAGAGCTCAGTACAAAACTGTCTGCTGGTGTCTGATCAGGCGGAACATGTCGCCGATCTGCTCCAGGCCAGAACTGATGCTATTAGTTTTACTGCAAATAACCAAAGCTGGGTCATAGGTGGCAATACCAGTTATGGCACTACTGCCACTGTAGAAAAAGTCGATTTAACCAGTTACAAGGTCAGCACCGATAGCTCCTGGGCCATTCCAGTCGAAACTCAGGCTGCAGCCTCTGGTGTGATTGGCGGCAAGCTCTACGTCGCGGGCGGTTTTGATAAAAACTATTCCACCATCAGAGAATTACAAATATTTAACCCGGAAACAGCCAGTTGGAGTTCAGGCGCACCTCTGCCCGAGCCTATGGCCTATGGCGCCTCCGCTGTGATGAACGGCAAACTTTATGTCTTTGGTGGATTAAAGAATGTGTACGAGGGTAACTTTAAAATGGAAGATATCTCAGCTACCACTTATATTTACGATCCAACGACCAATATCTGGAGTACAGGAGCAGCGCTGTCAGAACCAGTCTGGGGCAATGCAGCTACTGTCGATCCTTCCGGCAGCGGCATTTTGGTTGCTGGTGGTTATAACGATCTGAGCTTTCAGCCCATCAATAAAGTCCAGCTCTGGACCAGAGCCAGTAATACCTGGTCTGAGCAACCACCTTTGCAAAAAGCCCGTGCGCGCTTCTCTATGCTAACCCATAAAGATGTGGTCTATGCCCTCTATGGTGCCAATGGCACGAACAGAGCTCATACCACAGGCGAGATTTTACTCAATGGCAAGTGGCAGCAGGTGACTTACGCTGCAACGCCACTATTGGGCACCGCGGCAGCTCAGAGCGAGACCACAGGGTTCTTACTGGGTGGACAAATTCTGGTGCAGTACCCTTACGAAACCGCTATGGGCAATTCTGCAGCCATTTGGAAGTTCCCTTTGGCCAACAGACCTGACCCTGTAGTTCTGCCGCCAGTGGAACAACCTCAAGAGGATAAAGGTAGTTCAGGTAGCGCTGGATTTGGTTTGGTTCTGCCTCTATTGGCTTTATGGGCCGGCCGCCGTTTCCGTTTGAATAAAACCACTTTAGGTTTAGTAGCCGCAGCTATGGCCACTACAGCCTCTCAGGCTGCAGCAGCTGAAGCCCCAAGTCAGACTCAACTTAGCCCGGCCAAACTTCAGGTGCCTTACAAGCTGCCTTCAGAACAAGGCCGCTTGCTGGTCAAATTCAAACAGCCGGTGAACTTACAGTCTTTCACTGCTGCTCAGCAAAATGCGCAAGACCGCTCTATGCACGGAGCTCTGGCCACAGAGTCTGTGCAGGCTTTAGGCCGCATTGGTGCTAAAGCAGAAAAACTTTACCCTCATACAGGATTAGTGACAGTCACTACAGATCAACCTTTAACCACAGCCATAGACGAACTGTACCGCAGCGGTGCTATTGAATACGCCGAACCTGATTATCTGCGGGAAGCCATGTCCACTTTGCCGAATGACCCTTTATTTGGTTCCGTCTGGAACTTACATAACATAGGCCAGGTGGTAAACAATACGCTGGGTATCGAAGATCTGGATATTAACGGCCCTGAAGCCTGGGATACCAGAACCAATGCCAGCAGCGTTGTGGTGGCCATACTGGATTCTTTAGCAGATACTGAACATGAAGATCTGGCGGCCAATATCTGGGTGAATCCGGGTGAAATTGCGCACAATGGTATAGACGACGACAATAACGGTTACATCGATGATGTGCACGGCATCAACACCCTGGTGTCAGACCACGAACATGGTCCTGATGCCCATGCGACAAGTGTCGCTGGAGTCATTGGTGCTGTCGGCAATAACGGTATAGGTATTGCTGGTGTAGCCTGGAGTGTTCAGATGATGCCTATCAGCCTGATGGAATACAATCTGGGGCATGACTCTGCCGCTATTGAGGCTATCGAATACGTGATTGCAATGAAGAAAAAGTTGCAGTTACCCAGAGTCATTATCAATACCAGTTGGGGCGGATTGCGCTACAGTAAATCTCTGGAAACCGCCTTTAAAGCAGCTCAGGACGCTGGCATTCTGGTGGTAGCAGCAGCGGGTAACAACAATATGGATATGGAAAAACGCCCGGTTTATCCAGCCAGTTATGAGCTGGGCAATATAGTGTCCGTAGGCGCCTCCAGCACCACAGAAACGGGAAGAAGCTTTGGCACTAACCATGGCTGCAGTTCCACCGATCTGATGGCGCCTGGCAATGCTATTTTTGCGACTGTGCCTACAGATTCTGGTTCGTACCGGATAGAAAGTGGCACTTCCTTATCTGCCGCTGCAGTCTCAGGTACAGCAGCTTTGTTATGGGAAGAATATCCTTATGCCTCAGCTTTGGATATTAAAGCGGCCTTGCTACACGGCACTAAGCCACAAGCAGAGCTAAACGGTTATAGCATGACAGGAGGGGTGATTAGAGCCGATCTGGCCTTACAAGCCGGAGCTGACCAATCCGCCATCTGGCAAATCAGTCCCTTTGCCGCCGGACCGGGACAGCAACTGAGCATTAAAGGCCATAAGTTTGGTACTGCCGCAGGAAAAGTACTGCTGACTCTGGCCGGGCAAAGCTATGAACTGACGGTAAAATCCTGGAAAGACACTGAAGTGGTGGTCACATTACCGGCAGATGTCCCTTATGGTTCAGGTACTGTGTCCATACAAAGCGCCAGTCGCACCTCTCAGGACGCCTGCTTTATTGTGGCTGAGCTGCCCAAACGTATAGCTGAAATGGCGACCCCAAGGTCTGATGCAGCTTATGTGCAGATTGAAGACCACCTCTGGGTGTTAGGTGGCTCGACTGAATTTGGCAATACGGCCCGCGTGGAGCGTTTTGATGTAAAAACCAAAAAGCTGACTTCCCAGTCAGACTGGCTCCTGCCTGAAGCAATCTCAGGTAATGAAGCTGTGGCTATAGGTAAATCTATTTACCTCTTAGGGGGCGTGACCGATGATTTACAGGTCATCAACAACGTCTGGCAATTTGATACAGAAAACAACAGCTGGCAGGAACTGGCGCCTTTACCTGAAGGTCTGGCTTATGCTTCAGCTGCAGTGGTTGGTGACAAGATCTATGTGTTTGGTGGCTTTAAAACCAAATTCCCGGTCGAGACTGCCGATCAAATTTCAGCTGCAACTTATATCTACGATACGGAAAAAGACAGCTGGAGCCAGGGACCTGATCTGCTGCATCCTGTGTCCAACTCCGGCATAGAAGTCAATCCTGAAACCTCGGTCATCAGCTTGTTTGGCGGCTCGGAAATGCGCTACGACTATGACAACCTACCCGCTGTCAGCACAGTGCAGCAGTTTAACCCTGCCACAGAGCAATGGCAGCTGGCTGAACCTATGTTGTATCCACGAGCCGGCATGGGCGTGCTACGCCATCAGGATTCAGTCTATGTGCTGAATGGTTTTGGTCATCCGGTACAGGGTGGCTGGGATCATGGTGAACGTTTGGTTGAGGGTAAATGGCACAAAGAAATACTGACGGATCGTTATCTGAGTAACCCTGCAGTTGGCATAAGTGAAACCCATGCTTATGTGTTAGGGGGCTATGATCAGTTCTATTTGGGCGACTCGCCGATTTGGGAATTCCCGTTATCCGGCACCAGCAGCAACCCAACACCAGAAGCACCAGCTCCTGCACCTGTTCCTCAACCTACACCCGCACCAACTGCTCAAAGTTCTGGTGGCGGTACAGGTTGGTTCGCGGTTCTGTTGTTAGCTGTGGCAAGTTTAAGACGCAGAAAACCACTTTCTTACTAAAAGTTCATCCCAAGGCAAAAGGGGCGGCAGTATCTACTGCTGCTCCTTTTTTTGATAAGAAAATAATGCATACACGAAAAAAGTTGTCTTCAAAACTTCTGTAATACTGTAATCAAAATGTAATTCTTACTTCAATTACACCTCTTCATCATCTAAGCCTAATTCATCTTCCTATTATGCAAGCCAGACAGAATCTGCCCTCCCTTTTTTAACCACAAAACAAGACCCCAAAACAGGCAATTACAAATACACACAAAGACAAAACAACAGTTAACATATTGATTTTGATCACATTTTATTAATTTGACACTTTGTATTTTCTTATATTTAGATGGGATTAACTTGTATACACAAGCCAAATAAAATCCCTAAAAAAGGGATATTGTACGCCTATAAAAAAGAGCAGTTCAGGCCAATTGATGGCCAGTGCCGACTCACTAAAAATAACCGGACTCTTTGCGCTGTTCCGGAAATCCAGATCTATGTTAGGGAACTTTTATGCGACAAATCACACCTTTTTTATTGGGTGTTGCATTCAGCGCTGTCAGCTTTGGCAGCGTGGCAGCACCACCGGAAAATTTCGACCTGAATGCCATCACCAAAAGTATTTATAAAAAACATCAAACCACGCCTTATCAGCGTGCTGTAGCAGATAACAGCCAGTTACCTACCTTCAGAGGCTACCCTTCCCAATTTGATAGCCAATTAGGCACCAGCACCTTTTTGTGGGTGAAAACGCCGGTTAATGCCAATCAGAGCCAGCAGAAACTGTCGGCAGAACAACTCGCCAGACAAGTGATCCAGCAACAAGCCCTGTTAGGTGTCAGCAAAGAAAGTGCAGCACAAGCCAGACTGGTTGAATTACACGACACAGGCAAAGGCCCGCTGATTGCAAGGTTTCAACAGCAATATAACGGCCTTGATGTTTATGGCCGCAGCTTGAATGTACTGATGGACAGGCAACTGAATACGTCGGCTATTTCCGGCTATTTTGCCAAATTACCGGCACAACAAGCCAAAGCCGGTAACGCTTTTGCCTTATCGGCCACTGAAGCTATAGCCAAAGCCTTTGCCGATATGACGGGACAACAGCTGAGCCAGAAACTGAAGCCACAATCAGCGACAGGTCAAATTCAGCGTTTTCAGACCACAGACAAACAACAAGGCTGGACTTTAATAGGCGAACCTAACGCCCAGCCACTGTATTACGGCCTGAATGACGACCAGAACAGCCTGCTTGCAGCCTATTATGTCGAAGTACTGGCCGCCAGTGACGCTGAGCAACGTGGTTTTGGTTATGTGATAGATGCAACTACAGGCAGGGTTTTGGTGCGTAAAAACCAGATTGCTGATCTGGAAGCCACCTACAGAGTATGGGCCGACAATAGCGGAGCTAAAGCCCCTTATGACAGCCCTCTGGGTAATGAATTATTGCCAAGCACAGCACGGGATCCCTCTCAGGCTCCGGCCCGCACTCCGGCCGACACCCAACTGGTCACACTGGAACATGGCCCCATCAGTACCCAGGATCCATGGCTGGCTGAAGGCGCCACTGAAACTGTGGGTAATAATGTTGATGCTTACCTCGATCTGGCTGGTATAGATGGTTATGACCCGGCTCTGGGTGACAAAAGAGCTCCTATGACCTCAGCAGGTGTGTTTGATCATCATATAGTGGCAGATGGCAATCCAACCACTGAATCTGCCCGCTTAGGTGCCGTAGTGAATCTGTTTTATATCAACAACTGGATGCACGACGACTGGTATGACAATGGCTTTAACGAAGCAGCCCGCAATGCGCAGCGCGACAACTATGGCCGGGGCGGTTTAGCAAATGACCCGATTTTCGCTGAAGGCCAGGACGGCGGTGGCCGCAATAATGCCAATATGTACACCCCGTCTGACGGCACCAGACCACGGATGCAAATGTACCTGTGGGATGGTCCGGTGCAAGGCGAAGTCAGGGTAATCAGCCCGGCAGAACTGGGGCCTTATGCCTTTGGTACCGCAGTCTATGGCCCGGAAACTTTTGCAGTAGAGGGCGACTTAATAGCCGTAGATGACGGTACAGACAATGGCCGGGACGGTTGTGAAGCGCCTTTTGCCAATGCTGCTGATGTTGCAGGCAAACTGGTACTGATTGAACGGGGCAATTGTAATTTTGTCACTAAAACAGCCAATGCCCAAAGTGCTGGCGCTATTGGTGTGGTGATCGCCAACAATGTCGCAGGCGAACGACCATTATCTCTGGCAGGTGAGGATGACAGTATTGAAATTGGTACTTTATCTGTCACTAAAGAAGCAGGTGACGAACTTCAATCTGCGCTGACACAAGGCCAGGTTCGCCTTAGCCTGAAACGGGATGCCTCGACCGACTACGACGGTACTGTAGATATTGGCATAGTAGCGCATGAGTTTTTCCATTATGTCAGTAACCGTCTGGTGCAGAACAGCAGAGGCCTGATCAATTTACAAGGTGTTGCCATGGGCGAAGGTTGGAGCGATCTGGCCGCGCTACTGATGGCAGTTCGCCCTGAAGATAAATTGGTGGCGGGCAACGACAAATATCAGGGTCCTTATGGCCTGGGTCAGTACGTCTCCCACAATACCTATTTTGGTATCCGCCGTGCGCCTTACTCCACAGACTTCTCAGTCTACCCTTTGACCTTTAAACATATGGAGAATGGCGAACCGCTGCCAGAGACAGCACCACTGGCTTTTGGTCAGGACGGTGCAAACAATGCTGAAGTCCATGCGACAGGTGAAATTTGGGCCAACATCCTGTGGGAGTTTTATGCGTCCTTGCTGAATGACCCACGCTACAGCTTTGAACAAGCCCGCGAGCGGATGCAGGATTACCTGATTGCCAGCTTAAAAATGACACCGGATGCGCCAACTTACCTTGAAGCCCGTGACGCTATTCTGGCCGTCACTGCCGCCACAGACGAAAAAGACTGGCAACTGGCCGCTAAAGCTTTTGCAAAACGGGGTATGGGGGTAGGCGCCAAAGGTCCTGACCGCTGGACTGAAACCAACGAGGGTATTGAAGAAAGTTATATCGCCCAGGCTGCTGGTTTTGAGGTTGTTGCCGTCAGTACAGACTATAACTACGACAATGGTGTCGAAGGGTATTGCAGCAAAGACGGTATTCTGGACCAGGGTGAATCCGTACGTTTGACCTTTACCATTCAAACTTACGGCACCGACAACCTGACTCACCCCCTGAAAGCTCAGCTAAGTGCAGACGCTGATATCAGTTTTGCCAACGACGGCAAGCTGGAAATTCCAACTGAAATGGGACCACAGCAGCAACGCACTATCAGCACCAGCTTCAAGCTGAACCAGGCCACTATGGGTCAACCTGTATCTATCAGTCTGAGCTTTGAAGATCCAAGTGATGACAGCCATACAGTGATCCCTGCTGCGACCATCCAACTGGACAGTTATGTCAATTTTGATCTGGCAGATGATCGTCAGACAGACGATATGGAAACTCCGGGAGCCAGCCTGAATGACTGGTTACGCGAGCTAAACCCACAGATCCCGACCTGGCAGCTGCAAAACCCGGATGGCACCAACCATTACTGGCACGGTCCTGATTTGCCTTTTGCTGCTAAAGTCGGCCTGACCACACCTGAACTGCAGTTGATCCCTGGCGAAGAACTGTTGATTAGTTTTGACCACTGGTTCAGCTTTGAATATGCAGGGCAAGCAGATGGCGTAGACTATGGCTATGACGGTGGCGTACTGCAGGTCAGTCTGGATGGCGGTTCCTTTACCGATGTTACGCTGTTGGGTGGTAATTTCACCGCAGGCGGTTACAACGGTTACATGCTGGATGTTTTTGGTGAAACGCCTGCTTTTATCGGCCAAACCAATGAAGATGGCCAGATGCAACAATCTGTGCTGAGCATGGGTTCAGGCCTGATGGCGACCACGGCACGCTTCCGTTTTGTCACCATTTCTGATGGTGTGGTGGGGGATATAGGCTGGATGGTGGATAACATCAGTATCAGCGGTATCAGCAACAACCCCTTTAGCAAACTAGTAGAAAATGCCACAGGCTGTGATGCCAGACCTACTCATCTCAATGCCGGCGCTGATTTTAGTGCCAAAGAAAGATCGTTAGTGAAGCTCAATGGTCAGGTGCTCGACAGAGACGGTACTGATCAACTGCAAAAACAATGGATCCAGACAGCTGGCCCACAAGTCACGCTGAGCAGCAACACCAGCCTGACCCCTGAATTTACCGCACCTTCAGTCGACAGCGCCACAGTGCTGCAATTTAAGCTGCAGGTCAGTGATGGAGTCTTGACTGTGGATGACAGTGTGCAAGTCAGCATTGAACCCGTAGCTGAAACTCCGCCTCCACCGCCACCTGCTGATGTGAAAAAAAGCAGTGGTTCTGGTAGCCCATTTAGTCTTGCAGCCGCATTGGTACTGCTGGTTCTTCGCCGCAGCAGAGCCGTGTTCACCTCTTTGTTAAAAACTCCAAAAGGAGTCAACTAATGATTCGATTTAATTCTGGCCGCAGCACCATTTTTGCATTAAGTGCATTGGCGGCCGCCATGACATCACAGGTATTGGCATCTGATGCGCCTGTATTACTGCAACGCCCAAGCCTGAGTAAAGAACAACTGGCACCTGTTGGCGTTATTGTGAAGTTTAAAGCCCAACATCAGGTCACAGCTTTATACTCAGGCACTACTCAAAAACAAAGTGGCAGAGCGGCTTCTCCACTGTCGGCAGAAATGCAGGCCGTGCTGGCGGCCGCTGGTGCCACAGTCACTGCCAGCTATCCTCTGTCAGGTTTAGTGGTTGTCCAATCAGAACGCCCTGTCAGTCAGGTGATAGACGCTCTGCAGCGCTCCGGTGAGGTGCTGTACGCCGTGCCTGATTATCAGCGCCAAATGCAAAGCACCCTACCCAACGATGAGTTTTTTTCCTGGCAATGGGGCCTGCATGATTTTGCCCAGTACCAACCCCTGGTACGATTATTTGGCTTAGGTGACCGCGATATAAACGCGCCGGAAGCCTGGGATATCCGCACCGATGCCTCTAATGTGGTGGTGGCCGTACTGGATAGCGGTATTGATTACAGTAACGAGCGGGATCTGTCGGACAACATGTGGCGTAATCCGGGAGAAATACCGGATAACTGGGAAGATGATGACAATAACGGCTATATCGATGATGTCTACGGCATAGCGCCAATAGATTTCTCCAGCGACCCGGCGGACAGCAGCAGTCACGGTACTTTAGTGGCGGGTATGATAGGCGCCAAAGGTAACAACACAAACTACGGTGCCGGTGTGGCCTGGAATACCCAGCTGATGGCCCTGAAAGTGGTAGGTGGCCGTTTTAATACCACGTCAGATTCCGCCATTATTGAAGCCATAGAGTACCTGGTTCAGACCAAAAACCGTCTGGCACTGCCCAGAGTGATACTGAATATCAGTATTGGTGGTATTGAATACAGCGAAGCCGTACACCAGGCTCTGGCTGCAGCCTCAGAAGCCGGTATTCTGATTGTTGCAGCAGCAGGGAACAGTGATCTGGATAACGGCCATGTGACTTTTTATCCGGCAACAGACAGCAGTGACAATCTGATTTCAGTAGGTGCTTCAGCCACCAGCTATCTGGGCAAAGAAGAGTTCAGTAACTACGGCTGCTCTGCAGTAGATCTGATGGCACCTGGCGAGTGGATCCTCGGCCCTATTGTGGGTAGTGGAGTGGCTATAGATAGAGGAACTTCTTATTCTGCAGCTTTAACTTCAGGTGTAGCTGCTCTGGTATGGGCTGAGCACCCGGATTGGGACTGGAGTCAGGTGAAAAGTACACTGATGAACAGCAGCCTGCCGTCAGCAGATATGAAAGGCGTATCCATCTCTGAGGGCATACTCAGAGCGGATAAAGCCCTGAGCCTGCAAGGGACAAGTCCTTCAGTCTGGCAAGTCACGCCATCTTTGATCCGTCCGGGGTCAGAGCTGACAATACAGGGCCGTACCTTTGGTACAGCCGAAGGTGAGGTAATCGCCTTAGTGGAAGGACAAGAAGTACAGCTGCAAGTGTCTGAATGGGCCGATCAGCAAATCAAGGTACTATTGCCTGAACAATTCCCGTACGGCTATGCCTCCTTCAAAGTCAAAGCAAGCACTAACCAGTGGTCAGGGCAAAGTTGTATGCATGTCTCTGATTCAGTCGAACAGGCCGGTACTTTAGGCACCCCCCGCTCAGACGCTGTGACCATCAAGTTGGACGATAAAGCCTGGATTATCGGTGGCCGGACTCCTTATGGAACCACAGCTACGGTAGAACAGTTTGATCTGAAAACAGCCCGTTCAAGCAGCGATACCAGCTGGATGATGCCCATTCCAACCAAAGCAGCCTCTGCTGCGGTTTTAGGCGATAAAATTTATGTCGTAGGGGGTATGGACGACAAATCAGCCCCACTGGCGGATTTGCAGGTGTTTGACACCAAAGCCGGCTCCTGGAGCAAAGCCAAGCCTATGCCTGAAGCCTTAGCCTATAGCAGCACTGTGGCTTTTAACGGCAAGCTTTACGTCTTTGGTGGTCTGAAGCAAACCCGTTTGGACCCTCAGGTGGGTGATTACACTCAAACGGCCTACCGTTATGACCCAACGACTGACATCTGGTCCAGTCTGGCGCCTATGCCACAAGCCTTCTGGGGCAGCGCAGCCACCCTGTCACCTGACGGAGAAAACATTGTGGTCTCCGGAGGTTATGGCGAAGCTGGCCTGTTAAAACACGTCAGACGCTATAACCCACGCGCCAATAGCTGGAGTGAATTACCTGCCATGCTTAAAGGCAGAGCCCGTCACAGCATGATCACTTATAACGATGTGGTGTATGTGCTCAATGGTGCAGGTGAAAAGCTGCTGGGCAATAAAGACGGCGAATACCTGCTGGATGGCGTCTGGCGCCAGGTAACTGAGACTTCAACAGGTCTGATCGGCTTGTCTGCAATTTCCTATCAGGATAAAGGCTATATGTTTGGTGGAGAAATTTTCGTGAGTTATGGTGGTTTATACGAATATATCCCTTTCCAACAGATTTTAAGTTTTGATCTGGCGGAAAGACCTGCGCAAGAACCCATTCCTTTGCCTGTGCCACCAAAGGCCGATAATGGCCACAGCGGTTCAGCCGGAGTATTCGGTCTGTCCTTACTGGCGCTGGCTATAGCTCGCCGCCGTAAAACCAGTCTGGCAGCCGCTTTAGGTTTAATGGCGTCCGCTCTGCCTGTATGGGCGGAGCCAACACAAACTGCAGAGCCATCGCCTTTCGCTCGTCCGGCTAAGGTAGAAAACACTGGTGGTTTAATTATTAAATTTAAACCAAACCAAGATTCAGCTTTAAGTAAAGCGGGCTCGGCCACCTTATCTGCTGAACATAGCTCTGTACTGAACAGCATTAAAGCGAGAGTCAGCAAAAACTATACACATTCTGGACTGGTAAAGATCACCACAGCTGTACCGCAAGCTCAGGCCATAGAAGAACTCATTCGAAGTGGCCGGGTTGAATTTGTGGTCCCTGATTATCAACGCAAGGCATTAAGTTCTGTCATCGCTAATGATCGCTATTTTTCTGAGCTATGGGGCTTACATAATACAGGGCAGCTGCTTAATGGGGACGTTGGTCTGACTGATCAGGATATCAATGCTCCAGAAGGCTGGTCCGTTGCTACCAATGCCAATAACGTCGTAGTGGCGCTGCTGGACGATGGTTTTGATATGGAACACGAAGACTTAGTAGACAATCTCTGGACTAACCCGACAGAAATTCCGGGCAATGGTCTGGATGACGATAAAAATGGCTATGTCGACGATGTCCATGGTGTGGATACAGTAAAAGACCTTGGAGTGGAGTCTTATGACGACACGACTGGCTATCATGGTACTTCTATCGCGGGAGTGATTGGCGCTAAGGGTAATAACGGTAAAGGTATTGCTGGTGTGGCCTGGTCCACTCAACTGATGAACCTTCGTGCTATGGACAGCATTTTTATGGGCCGCGACTCCAACTATGTCGAAGCCATAGAGTACCTGATTGACACCAAACAACGGCTGCAACTGCCCAGAGTGATACTCAATGCCAGCTGGGGGGGGCCTGACTATAGCCCGGCTTTGTTAGCGGCATTTCAGGCTGCAGAGAAAGCCGGCATCCTGATCGCCGCGGCGGCCGATGGTTTTGATATGGACAAGCAGCCAAATTACCCTGCCGGTTTTCAGCTGGACAGTATTATTTCAACCACTGGCTTGGCTGCTGACGCCGAAGGCTTAAATTTTGGCAGTAGCTTTGGTTGTTCTTCTGTCGACATTGCTGCACCATCTGAAACAATAATCACGACTTCAGCACGTAACTTATACGCTACGTATGAAGGCTACAGCTACGCCTATGGCACTTCAATAGCCACAGGCTTTGTCACAGGCGCTGCGGCTTTGGTGTGGGAACAAAATCCTTATGCCACCGCTTTGGATGTAAAAGCAGCTTTGTTAGCTGGCAGCAAAAAACAATCCGGGCTTGAACAAAAGTCAGTGTCTGAAGCCATGTTAAAGCTGGATTCTGCTTTAGCGGCGCCTCAGGACCAATCAGGCTTGTGGCATGCTTCTCCCACAGCGGCAGGTCCTGGCCAAGAAGTGAAAGTACGAGGTCATAAACTGGGAGCAACTCCGGGTAAACTGGTACTGCAGCAAGGCGATAAAGCAACAGAACTGCTGATCAAAAGCTGGTCTGATACTGAAATTGTTGCCACTGTGCCTGCCACTGTCGATTACGGCAGTGGTCAGTTGGTGGCAAAACCTGCAGCAGGCCCGGTCAGTAATACAGCATGTTTTGCTGTGGCGCAAAGGCCGGTACAAATTGCAGAAATGGCGGTGCCACGTGCTGATACAGCCTATGTCCAGATCGATGATGATTTATGGGTTTTAGGCGGTACCACCTACTACGGCCCTACAGCTCAGGTAGAAAAATTTAACCTGACTGATAAAAAATCAGTAACAGACTCAAGCTGGATGGCGCCTCAGGCCCTGACCTACGCTGAGGCCGTAGCTATAGGTAAAACGATCTACATGATTGGGGGTATGGATCAGGACTACCAGATTTCCGATAAGGTCTACAGCTTTGATACAGAAACCCAAAGCTGGGAACTGGTGACTCAGTTGCCATCAGGCTTGTTGTTGCCTTCCGCTGCTGTGGTAGATGGCAAAATTTATGTCATAGGCGGAAATCAGCGGGTATTCCCACCTGAACTGATGGAAGATATTTCCTCCGCTGTGTATATCTATGACCCTGTAGCTGATCAATGGTCTGAAGGTTCTGCTTTACCTGTGCCTGTCGCCAACGCTGGCATCAGCGTGGATGAAACAGCAGGGACAATCACTGTACTGGGCGGTTATGTCATGGCCTATGACTATGACTCTTTCCCTGCCAGTGCCATAGTGCAGCAGTTGAATACAAAAACAGGCGAATGGTCTGAATTGCCAGCCATGTTACACCCACGCCATGGTATGGGGGTGCTGAAACATAAAGATGAGCTGTACAGCCTGTTTGGTGTAGGCGATCCAGACTCAGGCAACTGGTCCAATGGCGAGCGCCTGGTGAACGGCAACTGGCAGCTGTTTTTCTCCGGCTCACGGCATTTGTCTATGCCAGCTGTGGCCAGCAACAGCCATTCGGGTTTTGTGTTAGGGGGGTATGACAATGTCTACACTGCCAATTCACAAATCTGGCAGTTTGCTTTACCGGGAGCTGTGGCCGAAACGCCACCAGTCAGCACCCCACCTAAACCTCAGCCGCCACAGCCAGAGGCAACAACAGGCAGCAGTGGTAGTCTTGCCTCTTCCTACCTGCTCTTTCTGCTAGTACTGGCAGGTTTCAGAGGATGGACAGGCCGTAAGTCGTAACTAAAACAGCCGCCTGAGTTATGCCCAGGCGGCTGTTTCTCTTTCTCCACTTTTACTTCTGCTAAAAATATTTTCTATTCCTGTCGATAGCGTCTTGCCTGAACCGACTAATCCACGAAGTATAAGAGATAGCTTATCAGTCATCACCAACAGGAGTGCTTTATGGCCAAAATGCTTTTTGTCAATTTACCCTGCAGCAACTTAACTGCTGCAATCGAATTTTATCAGGCGCTGGGTTTTAGTCAGAATATGCAGTTCAGCGACGACACCGCAGCTTGTATGGTCTGGAGTGAACATATTTTTGTGATGTTATTAACTCATGCCAAATGGCAAAGTTTTACTCAAAGACCGATCCCAGACTCAGGCAGCAGCGAGGTGATGCTGGCTTTAAGTTGTGATGATAAAGAGACTGTCGATCAGGTTTGCGATGCAGCGGCTAAAGCTGGTGGTACCGCTGACATCAATGCAAAACAGGATTTAGGCTTTATGTATGGCCGCTCTGTGTTGGATTTAGATGGTCATATCTGGGAGTTTTTCTGGATGGACCCAGCCGCAGTGGCTGGTTAATTCAAATCATAAGGCGATAACCAATTCCTGCCTCAGTTTTCAAGTAACGGGGTTCGGTGGGGTCGTCGCCTATTTTTTGTCGTAAGTGACTGATCACTATACGTAAATAATGGCTGTCCTGACCATGGCTTGGGCCCCAGATTTGTTCCAGCAGCTGTTTTTGTGTGATCACACATTGCCGGTGCTGCGCCAAAGTCGCCAGCACCGCATATTCTTTTGGCGTTAACTCCACTTCCACAGCTTTGCAGGTTACCAGACGACGGGCCAGGTCTATCTGCAGATACCCATCGTCCAGCACGGCCGGGGTTTTATCCGGTAAACGGTCGCGTAATTGCGCCCGCACCCGCGCCAGCAGCTCTTCGACACTAAAAGGCTTAGTCACATAATCCTGAGCACCTATGTCCAGCGCTTTGATTTTGTCGGAGTCACCATTACGCACCGACAATACGATGACCGGAACTTTGGAAAAACTGCGCAGCTCAGTTAATAACTCCAGGCCATCACCATCAGGTAAACCTAAATCCAGCACCACTAAATCCGGCTGCTGGCGCACTAAAGCCGCCAGACCAGATTCGACTGAATCCGCTTCTGTCACCTCATAACCGACACTTTTTAATGCGATCCGCAGCATTTTGCGGATTTGCATTTCGTCATCAACAACCAGAATTCGGGCGGACAATAGACTTAGTCTCCTGCTTGGGTTTCAGGCAAAGGCAATTCGACAATAAAACGTGAACCAGTGCCAACACGGGCTGAGCTGGCTTTCACTGTGCCACCATGTGCACCAATCATGCCGCGGCAAATCGCCAGCCCCATGCCGGTATTGTGCCTTTTACTGTCGCCGTCGGCCACCACATAAAACATATCAAAGACTTTTTCCCGCAGTGCCTCCGGAATGCCAGGGCCACTGTCTTCAATTTCAATGCGGCAGATTTTGCCTTGCTGACTGACCCAAACCCGCACCGGCTCGCCATCCGGGCTGTATTTAGCGGCATTCTCCAGAATATTAAACAGCCCCTGTTCCAGCAAAGCGGCATGGGCATAAAGCAAAGGTAAATCCGGCGCTGCTTCGTAGTCCACCTCCACTTGCGGGAAAAAGCGTTTTAAGCGTTGTTTGGCGCTGCCAATAATATCGGCCACCGACACCCAATCCCGTTCCAGCTTTAAAGTGCCATGACCTAAACGCGTCATATCCAGCAGGTTCTGGATATATCTGTCCAGCCGCTGACTTTCCAGCAGAATAGTGCTTAACAGCTCATTGCGGTCTTCTTTGGATAATTGCTGGTCCAGCACCTGTAAACTCTCGGCAGAACCCATCATGGCCGCCAGTGGTGAACGTAAATCGTGTGACACAGAGGACAACAACGCTGAACGCAATTGCTCCATTTCGGCTTTCAGTTTTGAGCTTTCCAGTTCTGTATTCAGGCTAATGCGCAACCAGACACTGACCGCCTGCTGACTTAACGTAGTGATTAAGTCCCGGTCGTCCGGCCTTAACACCTGCTGACTGGCTGGAAATTGCAGCAAAAGTACAGCCACAGTTTTGTCCTGCGCCAATAAAGGCAAAGCAGTCCACTGGCTGGCATTGAGGGTATCGCTGAAACGCCCTGCCATTTGCTGATGCCGTCTGGCCCAGTCAATCATCGCCTGATCCAGCGCCAGCAAGGGCTGATTAAGTGCAGGCAGTATCTGTTGTTCTTGTTGATCCAGAGTGACCAGATGCCCAGACACTATATGAACAGGACAGCGCAACGCTTGGGTCAGCTGGGCAGCCAAAATAGTCCAGAGTTCATCGGTTTGATGGATCACTGTCAGCTGCTGAGCAAAATCCCGCTGTAATTCCGAGTACCTGTTGGCTTCTTTTAACAGCAACAATTGCTGGCGGATCCGCGATGCAGCCGGGCCACAGGTGATACCTATCACCAGCATAAAAATCAGCGTGGCGACATCATCGTTTTTATTCACATTAAAGGTGAAATAAGGTTCGGTCAGGAAAAAGTTAAAGCTGAAAAACGACAACAAAGCGGTAAAAATAGCGGGGCGGGCGCCGTATTTCAGACCACAAAGCACCACAGCCAACACAAAAATTAATACCAGATTGCCACTTTGCAGCCATTGGTCCAAAGCTAAAGCCAAAGCACTGGCGGCTGCGGTAAAAA
>CAMLSF010000076.1 GCA_946482615.1 uncultured Chromatiaceae bacterium
CGATGGTGCCCACGTTAACGTGCGGTTTATTACGTTCGAATTTAGCCTTAGCCATAGATAGACCCTTTTTAGCAAACGGCGGTTGTATGAAATAAGTTATTTTGATTGTACAGCAAGAGAGGCTTTTAAGATGGTGCTGATACCCAGAATCGAACTGGGGACCTCATCCTTACCAAGGATGCGCTCTACCGCCTGAGCTATATCAGCAACTTGATCTGTTTGGAGCGGGCAGCGGGAATCGAACCCGCATCATCAGCTTGGAAGGCTGAGGTAATAGCCATTATACGATGCCCGCGGCCTACTCGTAGCTATTGCACTGAAGATGGTGGAGGGGGAAGGATTCGAACCTTCGAAGGCAGTGCCGGCAGATTTACAGTCTGATCCCTTTGGCCACTCGGGAACCCCTCCACTAATGGTGCCGCTTATCCGAGTCGAACGGATGACCTACTGATTACAAGTCAGTTGCTCTACCAACTGAGCTAAAGCGGCTACGTCAGTGGGTGCGAATTCTAGTGGAATGCCCCACCCCACGCAACAGGAAATAAAAAAAAACTTATAAATTCCAACCTGAATGCTCAATAAGTACACAAAATGGTCAATTCGACCGAATATAACGGGCTAATCCCTGAAAGATCAATTGAGGTTCGGGCCGAACTGGCAGATCGGTCAGGTATTTTTGTAAAAGTGGCGCATCACCGCCCGTTAAAATAATCAGTTGCGTTGGTTTAATTGCAAAAGCCTGGCGAATAGCCCCCACCAAGGCAGCAATAGCTCCCTGATACAAAGCTGTGGCAGTATCTGTTGCAGGAGACAGCTGTGCCGTCTCCAGTTCTGCTGAAAATACTTTGGCGGTTTTACTTAATACAGCCTCTTGCTGCAGTTTTTGTCCAGCCAGAATCCAGCCGCCCTGATGCAGACCAGCCGCATTTAACCAGTCAATGGTTAAGGCTGTACCAGCGTCCGCTATTAACAGATCGGTATTGGGATATAACTCTGCAGCAGCCACTAAAGCCAGCCAGCGATCCACACCCAATAAATGTGGTTGCTGATAACTGTTGCTGACGCCAAAAGCCTGAGCTTCACTTTGTATCTGGATAAAAGGAATAGCAGATGGGACCTGCTGCCGGATTGCTGACACCCTGCTGTCCGCCGCTACACTGGCGCAGTACACTGCTTTTATTTGCGACCACTGTGCTGTGCTGATATTTTCCAGTTGTATTTCGGTAAGCTGGCCGGCATCAAATAAACGCGCTTTGCTGCGGCTGTTGCCTATATCCAGTAGTAATTCCATCACAGTGCCTTTCTTAAGCTAAGTTCACCACCATAAAAGCTTTGCTTCTGACCATTGATCTCCAGCACCAGCCCACCTTGCGCATCCACACCAGCACAAAGACCCGTCATAGTTTGACTACCACTGGATAAAGTGACTTGCTCACCGGCAAATTGATCCAGCAGATTAAACTCCTGCACATAACCGGCAAACCCCTGCTGGCTAAACTGTTGTAATTCCAGCACCAGCTGATGCTGCAACAACGCCACCAGTAGATTTCGGTCTATCGGCTTACCCAAAGCCGAAGTCAGATCAGCCCAGGGCTGGTCCACAGCTTTGTCGGTTTGATCCGGCATACGAATATTCAGGCCTAACCCTATCACCACATCACACTGAGCATGAGTTTGCCCTGCCAGTTCAACTAAAATGCCACCGAGTTTTTTATGCTCCAGATACAAATCATTGGGCCACTTCAGCCGGACCGGTAACTGCCATTGTTGTTGCAACACTTTAGCAACGGCGAGCCCTACCACTAAACTTAACCCCATAGCGGCCTGAATGCCCTGTTCCAGTTGCCAGTACATTGAAAAATATAAATTGCAGCCAAAAGGCGAAAACCATTGTTTGCCACGCCGTCCCCGGCCCGCGGTCTGAGCTTCAGCCACCAGCACAGCGCCTTTTTCCAGTACCACACCTTCTTTTAGCTTATGCATCAACTGACTATTGGTGGAGTCCGTGACGGACTGCACCCACACCGGGGCCTGCTGCAGTTGCACTGCTTTAATGAAGGCAGCATCCAGTAACTGCACAGGCTGAGCCAAACGATAACCTTTGCCTTTAATTTTGTATAAGTCCAGGCCATACTGTTGCAACTGTTCCAGATGTTTAGCCACAGCGGTGCGGCTAATACCTAACTGCTCACCCAACCACTGCCCGGAGCACAAAGCGCCATCGGCCAGATAATGCACCAGCTGCCGTTGTACAATCAGACTATGAGGTAAAGTTTTGCGTGCTTCACTGGCCAAGTAAGCGCACCTCGGGTTCCAGTTGAACTGCAAAGGCTGTTGCAACTTTTTGCTGTATTAAGCTGATCATCTGCAGCAACTCTGCGGCTGTGCCCTGACCAAAATTCACCAGCACCAGCGCCTGTTTTTCATAACAACCGACATCACCAATGCGCTGCCCTTTTAACCCCACTTGTTCTATCAGCCAGCCAGCCGCCAGTTTCACCATTCCATCCGCTTGTGGGTAAAAAGGCATAGCCGGATAACGCGACTGAATGGCTTCAAAGACAGAGTGACTCACCACAGGGTTTTTAAAAAAGCTGCCGCAGTTAGGCAAGGCAGCAGGATCAGGTAATTTGGACTGGCGCACAGCAATAACAGCTTGTGCCACTTCAGCGACAGAGCTGTGCTCAGTTAAATGCTCTAATCCTTTGTAGCCTAATTTCGGCTGCCCTTGTTTTTTCAGTGTCAGCCCCAGAGCCACAATCACGCCCTGACCAGCAAGAGCCGTTTTGAAAATACTGTCGCGGTAGCCAAAACCACAGTCGCTTTTACTTAAACGCTGTACTGCACGGCTTTGCCAATGGAAAAAATCGACGTAGTCGCAACAATCCGCCAACTCGGCACCATAAGCACCTATGTTTTGCACCGGAGCTGCACCTACAGAGCCTGGGATCAGAGACAAATTTTCCAGTCCCCACCAGCCCTGAGCCACTGTCCAACTGACCAGTTGGTGCCAGTTATCCCCTGCTTCTATATGCAGCTGTACCTGATACTCGTCTTCTGCCAACAGAGTCCGGCTGTTGGCTAAATAACGCAAAATCGTCTGTGTTTGATCAGTCAGAAAAATACTGTTACTGCCCTCGCCCAACAACAAAGGAGTGGTTGTGGGCTGATAAGCTGTTAATTCAGCTAAAGACTCCAGCTCAACTAATTCTGCAAGCTGTGTATCCAGGGCAAAAGTGGAATAGGGTTTTGCAGAGAGCTGCTGTAACAGACGCATAAAAGTACCAAAGGACAAAAGTAGGGTTATTCTACTGGTTCCGGCGCAGCAGGCCAAAAAAATCTCTGCCCTGACCAACAAAAACCTCGTTAACCCTGCTTAAAAACTATGGCATCATAAGGCGAAACAGGTCCAACCAGAGAGTTTTATGTTACATCACACCTATATCAAAGTCCGGGGTTATCACCTGGACGGTTATCAGCACGTCAATAACGCCCGCTACTTAGAGTTTCTGGAGGAAGCGCGCTGGGGTTATCTGGAACAGCATGGCGATATCGAACATTTTGAGCAGCTGGGTCTGGCCTGGGTCATAGTTAACATCAATATCAATTACAGGGCTCAGGCCACTATGGGCCAGCAACTGCGTATTGATACTGAATTCAGCGCTATTAATACCAAAAGCTCTGTCATTCATCAGAAAATCTGGCTGGATGGCACCGACAGCCTGGTGGCTGACGCCAATATCACTTTTGTTTGCTTAGACAAAAAAACTGGCCGCGCGGTGGTGATTGAAGGCGATTTAAAAAACCGTCTGGAGCCGCGGCTGGCCAACCCAATCACTCTCTGAGCCGGAAAAAAGCCAGTCCTTTGGCTTTTGCTCTCCACACCAGTCCGTTAATACGGGCTGGTGGGGGTATAGAAACTGGCTTTACTGCCATCCAGACTGATACGGGTAGGCACTATAGAGGTGGTGTTATTGATTAGGTTGTACTGATCGCCACTGACCAGTTTGTAACGCAGCAGATTATTCACCTTTACAGGCAAACCACAGCTGGTTTGGACATACTGAGTCTGAGCGTCCGATTTCAGGATATAGACTTCATTAGTCCCATCCACTACGCCCTGGCCTGCACTGTTGATAAACAACGACGTGGCTTCTGATATGGCCACGACACGGCTGGCAGCGCCCACTTTGGCCTGAAACACCATGGAACGCCCCATCCGGTCACGCTGACGGAAGTGAGTATCGTTGATCACCCCTTGCAACGCAGGGAAATTCAGGAAACCTGTGCTGATATTGATAGTTTCATGACAGAAATCTGTTACAGCTTCAGCACTGATAGCACCAGCTACTCCATCCGGATCGTAAATATGCTGACTCAGCACATGATCGCCTGCTGAAGTGCCACCTACCACACCACCTTTGTCATACACATGCTGGATAGCTGACTGCACTTTAGTGCCTTTCCAGGCATTCAGATAAGCCGACTGATCCCCACCAGCTAACCAGACAAACTCAGCCGAGCGAATGGCCCAGTCGACATAATCCGAATTGGCCTTGGTGACAGTGTCAACGATGATGGTTTCGACCGAAGATGCGTTGGTTAACCCCTGCAGATAGGTGTTATAGGCATTGGTACCCGCAGTGCGCAGCACCACTATATTACCGCCCTGAATATGTGGGCCTACCCTCAAGCTAAAGGCATTATCCACGTCCGTACCACCACCCATCAGCAACAAGGCAGGATTGGTTAAAGTGACACAAGTGTCAGTGCCAGCTCCCGTCATATAACTGGTCAAATTACTGGGTTTAGATGGTCTTGCCCCATAGTTACAACCTGAGGTTGGCGGTGGATTTTCGCCACCACCGGCGCTGCCAACAAAATTGGCGGTCAGCTGGTAAGTTCCTGTGCCACTGTACCGGGTGACTTTGATGTAATGACGCCCAGCCGGAGAGGCGGTATAAGTACCGGTTTCCGGGTTAGCACTGCTTTGCCCTGACAGAATATAACTGCCGGAGCTGCGATACAGATACCAGTCAAAGTCTTTGCCTGAGCCATGACTTAAACTGACACTAATATCCCCTGTTGCTGTGGTATCAAAATAATACCAGTCCACATCCGAACTGCTGCCTATGCTGGCGGCTACCGCTGTGCCACTGCATAAGGCACCATCAGCTGTGCCTTCGGTATTATTGCTTTCACTTTCTTGTTGCAAACAGGCGAAGCTGTGGCTGCAAAATAGCAGCGCCAACACGCCTAAGAGAGGTGCTTTCATTTTTATTTTCCTGCTTCTTTTTATGGTTTCAAAAAGGCCAATAGGCCAGGGTTTTACAGGCAGCCGCAAAGCTGCATATAAAATTCGGTCAGATTAATTGCGGATATCTATTCGTCGAACCACTCGGATAAGTGGTAATCAGTGGAGCACGCATGCAGATTTGCCGGAGCTGCTGTCCGGGCAAATGTTACTGAGCAAGCGTGGATTGAAGTCATAAAGTGTCAAAACTAAATAAGCGATGTCATTCAATATTTATGCTTTTGCATGATCTGTCAAGGCGAAATAATGAACGCCCATGGGTCCTTTGATAAAACTGCGCATTGACCGCAAACCTCATGACAACCAAAGCAGGCCTATGTAAAGCTAAGTAGATGTCAAACAACAAGAGTCACAAATATGGAATTAATTAGCTGGGAAGACTTTAGTGCAGTTGAACTCCGAGTCGGTACTGTCATTGAAGTGACGGATTTCCCGGAGGCACGCAAAGCTGCTTATAAACTTAAAGTCGATTTTGGCGCTGATCTGGGGGTGAAACAATCCAGTGCCCAAATCACTACCGTCTACAGCAAAGAGCAGTTGCTGGGGAAGCAAGTGATTGGGGTGGTGAATTTCCCAACCAAGCAAATAGGTCCTTTTCGCTCTGAATGCCTGATCACAGGCTTTTACCGTCCGGATGGCGCTGTGGTATTGGCAGTACCTGAACAAGAAGTGCCCAATGGCAGTAAATTAGCCTAAAGCCTTAGCCCATAACTCAAGCTTCTGCTCTTTGCTTTGGCTGGCATGGGCCGGGCTGCTGGAGGGCAGCTGAACATACTTTATGTCTGTGCGGTGTTTCAGCAGAGGCAATAGATGCCTTTTAAACTCTTCAGCTGCTTTGGCGCCGTTAAAACACACCTTTAGGATCTGCGGCTGTGCGTCCAGCAGTTGTGGTATTGCATTACAAATCACACTGCTTTTTTTAATGGCACTGTCCAGACTACCGGGCCGCTCACAATGTGCTATCACATCCCACAAAGCTATACCTTGCTCCGTCAGTAACTGACAACGCTGCTGATACCCAAGCTCAACCGGAATGCCAAAGAGTTGCTGCATAAAAGGCCAGAATAAATTTCGTGGGTGGGCGTAATACCGTTGTTCAAGCAAAGAAGCGGCGCCCGGCATACTGCCAAGCAACAAGAGACGAGGCCTGACACCTATGACCGGAGCCAGGCCTGTTAATAACTCAGAACTCATATCAGGATGTTTTTAAACCCGGCTGGTACTGTAAAGCCTTCTGCCAGGCCATTTCCGCCTGTATAGGTTCGCCGTCTTGCTCAGCACAATAGGCTAAAGTCGCATACAGCACCGCATCTTCTTTGTGATCCCTTAACCAATGCTGCAGTTGTTTGCGCAACAAGACCACATGACGTTTTAACGGAATTTGCTTCAGTACAGCCCATACCAGGGGCAAGTCACTGTAGGCTAAGTTATCTACCAGCAGCTTTTCAGCCTGTTCAGCCTGACCTGCTTTCACTTTCGCCCAAACCCGACCTAATACAGCGGCCATCGACTTACGCTCTTTCGACGGCAACGCCAGCCAATACTCACTGCTTTCATCAAACACACCCTGTGCTGCCAGATTACGGATCACCTGCGGATAAATCTGGTAACGCTGTGCTTGCCACTGCGCTTTGGTAAACCACTTTTGTTCTATGGCTTTCAGTACAGTGTGAAAGACTTCGATATTATGACCTGCGGCTAACAGCGCCTGAAAATACAAAGGCGCTAACAAAGGCGCATCGGCTGGGATCAGCATAGCAGGCTGCAATAACTCCAGTGCAGCTTTGGCCTGATTCTGGCGCAGCAACAAATCGGCTTTGACATAACAACTCTGAGCCTGGCTTACATCCAGCTGTTCGGCCAGTTGCATAGCTTTAGTGGCATGCCCGGCCTGCAAAGCGGCGTAGCAGGCCATACTCTGGCGCAACATAGTAAATTCAGGCATAGCGTCAGAACGGTCAAAATACTGTTCGGCATCCTGAAAACGACCTGCAGCCAAGGCTAAAGCCGCTTGTTCGAAGGCCAAACGGGCTTTGCGCTGCTGACGGCCGCGAAACGGGTTTAAGGTCCAGTTACGGAAGCCTAAAAAGGGTCGTAAAATTCGTAACGTCAGCCATAACAAGGCCAGGCTTAACAGCAGAATGATGGCAAAACCCACCAGCGTCATTTCGATGGTCCATGGCCCCAGCACCAGCATCAGATAACCCGGATTCTGTGTCAGCCATGGTCCAAGCCACATGGCCGCAGCCAGCAGTAAAACCACCGTCAACAAACGGATCATGGCTGAATCTCCACCACAGTTTGACGCATCAGTTGATCAAGCACAGCGCTGGATTGCAAAGCGGCAGGCGCAGGAAAAGCTACATTCAAACCAGCCAGTTGGACTAATTGCTCCGATGCGGCACTGACGGATGGATCCACAGCAGCAAAATAACGCTGCAAGGTATCCATAGCTTGTTGCAATGCAGCCAGATAAAGCTCGCTTTGATATTTCATCGCGGCGAGTTCAGCCAGCAAGAGTTGCTGCTGCAAAGTGTTACGCAAACTCAGTTGCTCCCCTGCAGATAACACTGACAAATCTTCCGGCTGAGTTGGACGCACATGCACTAACGAACGCCAGAATGAATTCCAGTGCTGCAGTAAGGTGGTTTGCCAATCCGGACTTACAGCCACTTCAGGCTGACTGTCACCCAGTTCACGTTCGCTTTGACGCAAGGGTAAATCATGAACCGCCTTGCGCAGACTGGTTAATCCCAGCTGAATTTTGGCTAAGTCAGGTAAAGCATTTTTCTCTAACTCTGCTACATCAGCCTGAATCGCCTGACGTAACGGCTGCATGCTGTTGTCCTGCAGTAAGGCCAACTGCTGTTCAGCGCCTTGCAATAAACGTAAAGCCGCTGGCATGTCCTGCTCTAACCAGATTTTTTGCCCGGCCAGTTGCAACAACTGCTGAATTTGCCAGAGCTGCCAGGTGCGGCCATGACTTAACTGTTTTTTACTGTCCAGTTGCAACTGCAGCAGGGCCTGCTGCTGTTGCTGACTCAAAGCGTCTTGTTGTTTTTGCTGATCCAACACCAAGGCCAGTTGCTGCTGCACTTGATCGGTCAGTTGCTGATGTTGCTGTTTACCTTGTTCGTTTTGTTGCTCTTGCTGCTGTTGCAATACCTGCTGTTGTTGCTGCAATTCAGACCATTGAGGCCATAACCACCAGGCCGCTGCCGCTATACCAGCCAGCAAAACCAGGTTCAGCAATAAAGACAACCAGGCAATGGCACGGCCTGTTTTGGCAGATGACAAAGGAGCGTTTTTGTTTGATTCTTTGTTAACCTGTTCTTTGGAAAGGGGAGATTCAGAGGCAGTAACAGCCACCGGCGTATCAGTCATGACAAGTTCCTCTTAACTGGCAAATAGCCTCCAGTAACGCCTGATCATTGGCACTGGCTGACAAATAAATACGGGATGCGTCTATCCCAAGTTCTATCGCGGCCTCTTTCATCCGCGGACTGACCATAATCCATAGCTGTTGCTGCAACCAGCCATGTTGCTCTTTGGGCAGTAACTCAAAAATAAGCTGTAAAATTTCGTTGCTGGTGACCACAATACATTGAATATGCTGCTGACGCCACTGGTCCGACAAGCTTTGACCATCTAAAGGCAAAGGCACACGGCGATAACTTTGCACATAATGGACATGGGCACCACGCTGCAATAAGCCTTTTTTAATCAGCTCACGGCCTGCATTGCCCCGCACTATCACTATGTGTTTATCGGCAACATCCTGCAGCTCTGATAAAGCAAGCACCCCTTCGCTGCGCTGATCCTGTGGTACCAACACCTGGCGGCCACTGCATTTTTCCAGCACTGTGGCTGTGGTAGTACCAACAGCTATTAATGGCGCTGTGATCTTTTTGCAATCGTATTGTTGTTGCAGGCAACTGACGGCGCTGACACTGACAAAAATGACCTGATCGGCTTGTTCCAGCAAGGTGCCTGCTTTGGGTTTTAACGGCACTAACTGGGTGGTGATCAAAGGCTGATACAAATACGGCACTGCCAGTTCATCTAAACTGGCCAGCAACTGATCCGCTTTACCCGCTGGTCTGGTGATCAGTACAGGGCTCAGAGGATCCAGCAGTGGAGTAGTCACGTCTATCAGGCCTGGCGATACACGGCATCTAAAATGCGATCTGCACCCAACGCCAGCAATTGTTCAGCCAGTTGAGTCCCTAACTGCTCAGCTTCTGTGGCCTTGCCTTTGATTTCTGAGCGTAAAATTTCAGAACCATCCAGCTGTCCGACCAAACCACGCAACCAAAGTTCATTTTGATTCAGCACAGCAAAAGCGCCGATAGGCACCTGACACCCCCCCTGCAGTTTGCGGTTCATTGCCCGCTCGGCCAACACACAAATGCGGGTTTCTTTATGCTCCAGCGGCGCCAATAACTGTTGTACTTTCAGATCATCAGTACGGCATTCAATACCTACAGCGCCCTGACCATTGGCCGGCAAACTGCTATCCACAGCTAAAAAGCTGGCAATACGCCCTTCAAAACCTAAACGTATTAAACCCGCCGAAGCCAGAATAATGGCGTCAAACTCACCTGCATCCAGCTTGGCCAGACGGGTATTGACGTTGCCACGTAAATCTTTGATCTGTAAGTCGGGTCTGATGGCTTTAATTTGGCACTGACGGCGTAAACTTGAAGTACCTACCACAGCCCCTTGCGGCAAATCCGCCAGCTGTTGGTAAGAATTAGAGACAAAAGCATCACGCGGGTCTTCACGCCGGCAAATGGTGTGCAGCATCAGGCCTTCAGGAAAATCGACCGGCACATCTTTCATGCTATGGACTGCTATATCGGCCCGGCCTTCCAGCATGGCGGTTTCCAGCTCTTTGACAAACAAACCTTTGCCACCAATTTTGGCTAATGGAGTATCCAGAATTTTATCGCCCTGAGTCGACATAGGCACCAGCTCAACCTGTAAGCCCGGGTGAGCCGCTTCCAGTTCAGCTTTAACAAAATTGGCTTGCCATAAAGCTAAAGCACTTTTGCGGGTGGCAATGCGGACAAGGTTCATAGGTACTCCTTAATACAGCGGAAAACAGCAGCAACGGCACGATCATAAAGGCTGGGCTGCCTGAAAATGCCACCTAGTATATACCCAAAGTAATTGGAGTTGCAGCGCGGCGACAAGTGATTGAGACCCCAGGAGCATAGTTGTCCTATGTGACTGGGGCGCAAGCACGCAGGCAACAAAGCTGCAGCTCCAAGGACGAAGGGGATGCTATTGATAATGAAAGTGATGGCTAAATAATAGATTTTGTTGTGGATCAAGGATTTCGACCCGCCATTCGCCTTTTTGGCTGGCGTCGAATTCTTTTCTGCTGTAGGTACGCCAGTAATCCAGTTTGACCGGCAGTTTAATCCGGGTCATCAGTTTGCCTTCGTAATACCAGCGATGTTCTATGCTCTGACCATTTAAACCTTTGACTTCAGAATACAAAGCCAGCTGTGGTATTGCAGCAGCGTCAATCTGTTCACCTAAACTGCGGGCCTTGGCTGAAGGCGTTTCATTAGTCAGCAGTACCAGTCTCAGTATGCCGGAATCTGCAGAAAATAATGCTGCGCCAGTGTCTTTCTGCACTGCTGCAATGAACGCAGTGTCAGTTGCTGCAGGCGGCGCTGCCAAAGCTTCGTTAGATGACAGCGGCGCTTCCGCCGCTTTTGCAGCGTCAGTCGCAGCAATTCCGCTGCCTGCAGCTTTATCAGCTTGTGGTTCAGGATTTTGCTGCACAGCTTCTAACACCAGCTCAGGTGTCGCAACTTCAATAGATTCGGCGGTTATCACCACAGGAGCAGTTTCAGCCACTGGGCTAATCACGACATCAGGTGAGTCCACATTTAACCAGCCATACAACAGCAGGGCAGCAGCACAAAGCGTCAAAGCTGCACCGGCAATACGACGCCAATGCCAGTGTTGCTCTGTGGTTGGCTCAGGTAAATCAGCAGAAGGCGCTGCAGTAGCGCCCAGACTGACCCGAACCACCAGTTTTTCCTGTGTTGTTGTCACTTTCACTATTCCATTTTTAAAGTGCTGGTAATTGCTGCTGAATAAAACGGCTGATATCGGCAATTTGTTGTGGACAGACGCTATGACCCATACGGTATTCGGCCCAGTTCAGATTAAAACCGGCAAATTTCAGTGCATTAAAAGCCGCCTGACCAGCGCTGTAAGGCACCACTTCATCATGAGTGCCATGATTCATCAGCACAGCAGTGCTTTTGTTTGCACCTGTCATTTCTTCTTTTAACTTGCCCGGCACAGCCATATAAGTGGACAGTGCCATCACACCGGCCAGTTTATAAGGCAAACGAGGCAGCAGGTGTAAGGCAATCACACCACCCTGACTAAAACCTGCCAGCAGAATACGATGGGCAGGTATGCCCTGCTCTATCAGTTTGTCGATCAGCGCTGTGACTGCGGTTGCAGACTCCCGCACACCGGTTTCGTCTGCTCTGTCGTTTAAATCCCAGGTTTTAATATCGTACCAGCCGCGCATCTGCATACCACCGTTAATAGTGATAGGACGCACTGGTGCATGAGGGAATAAAAACCGGATACCAGAGCTTTTTGGTAACCGTAATTCCGGCACTATAGGGGCAAAACCATCACCCGAATCGCCTAAACCATGTAACCAGACCACAGCAGCGTCAGCCTGAGCTGCGGGTTTTACATCAACAAAAGGAAGTAACGCCATTATTCTTCTCTATTACTCAGGGTAGATAGCAAAAGCCAATTTACGAGTTATCGGCCAGCTTTACATTTTGACCAGACTGTTTGCTAAAGGCATCGGAAATTAACGCCCAGAACTCAGCACCAGTCCTGTTATCAATCCAGACACCGTCTTTTAATTCAAAATGATGGCCATTAAATTTAGTCGCCACCCACAGCTGATGCAGCGGAGGTTGTTTATTAATAATCACCTTGCTGCCTTCAGGAAAACTGATACTTAACAAACCACCGTGCGACTCATAATCCAGATCCAGGTCCAATGCTTCTATTGCATCTTCCACTGCAAGCAGCACCTGATCGGTCAGTTCGTCATATTCTACGTCATTCATCGGTTTCACCTGTTTGCTTTTGCTGTTAAGGATGCGATTATAGAGCGCAAAATAATTAATGAAATAAAAACCATGAATACAAAGCGACAAAGACTGGTGTGCATCCTGTTGCTCAGCCAATGGTTACTGGCCTGTGGCCAAAAAGGTCCTTTGACATTACCTCAAACCCCACAACCTAATAAAGCGCAGGCAGAACAACCAGCGCCAGCCGATCAGCCAGTAGTTTCAAAGGAACAGTAGTGGATTACTTTAATTATCAGAATCAGAACTTATTTGCCGAAGGTGTTGCGTTAGCCGATATTGCCGCAGAATTTGGCACGCCCACTTATGTTTATTCCCGCGCCACCATAGAGCGCCATTACAAAGCTTTTGCTGAAGCTGCGCCCAGCCGGGATTTACTCGTTTGTTACGCGGTCAAAGCCAACAGCAATATAGCCCTGCTTAACCTTTTGGCCCGCCTTGGCAGTGGTTTTGACATAGTGTCTGAAGGTGAACTACGCCGCGTTTTGCAAGCCGGTGGCGATGCGAAAAAAGTCGTATTCTCTGGTGTAGGTAAATCAGTGACTGAAATTGAGTTTGCCCTGCAAACCGGCATTAAGTGTTTTAACGTCGAATCTATTCCTGAGCTGGAACGTATTCAGCAGGTGGCCAGCCGGCTAAATATCATTGCGCCCATTTCTATTCGGGTAAACCCGGATATAGACGCCAAAACCCATCCTTATATTTCTACTGGCTTAAAAGCCAATAAGTTTGGCATCGACATTAACGATGCGCTGGCCATGTACCAGCAAGCCGATGCCGCTTCGCATTTAAAAGTTTGTGGTGTGGATTGTCATATCGGCTCACAGCTGACCGAAACCCAGCCGTTTTTAGATGCTCTGGATAAATTACTGGCATTGATCGACAAATTAGCTGCAGCAGGTATTCACCTGAGTCATATCGATATAGGCGGTGGTTTAGGTGTGCCTTACGATGGCGAAACACCACCCCATCCGGCTGAATACGCCGCTAAAGTGGTTGAAAAACTGGCGGCTTATCCGCAGTTATCACTGATTTTTGAACCGGGCCGCGCCATTATGGCCAATGCCGGTGTACTGCTGACTAAAGTAGAATATTTAAAACCGGGGCAGGAAAAGCATTTTGCTATTGTTGATGCGGCGATGAACGACTTGATTCGCCCGGCACTGTACAGTGCATGGCAGGCTATTATTCCGGTGCAGCAAAAAGCTGAAATTCCTGCTGTGACTTACGATGTGGTAGGTCCGGTTTGTGAAACAGGTGATTTCCTCGGTAAAGACCGTGCTTTAGCGGTAGAGCCAGGTGATTTACTGGTGGTGCGCTCAGCAGGTGCTTATGGTTTTACCATGAGTTCCAACTACAACAGCAGACCCAGAGCCGCCGAAGTGCTGGTGGATGGTGACCGTAGCTATTTAGTCCGCCAGCGTGAACAATGGCAGGACCTGTGGCGCGGTGAACAGTTGGTACCCTGAATGATCCCAGACAATAAATTTAAAGATCGCAACAACCAGACCTTAGTGCATTTTTCAAAAATGCACGGTTTGGGCAATGACTTTATGGTGATAGACGCCGTCAGCCAAAATGTGTTCTTAACCAAAGAACAAATTAAAAAGCTGGCCGATCGCAACTTTGGTGTGGGTTTTGACCAGTTGCTGATGGTGGAACCGCCTTACGATCCGGATCTGGATTTTCATTACCGCATCTTTAATGCCGATGGTTCTGAAGTGGAACAATGTGGCAATGGCGCCCGCTGTTTTGCTAAGTTTGTCCGCTATAAAGGCCTGACTAATAAATACAAAATTTCGGTCAGCACCAAGTCCGGCAAAATCACTTTGTATGTAGAGCAGGATGGTCAGGTTACGGTCAATATGGGTGTGCCGCAGTTTGACCCGGTCAAAGTGCCTTTTAAAGCACAGAAACAAGAGCTGAACTATATTTTGCACAGCGAAGACGCCACTACGTTATGTGGTGTGGTGTCTATGGGCAATCCGCATGCCGTCATACTGGTGGATGATATTCAGACAGCTCCGGTGCATCAGTGGGGGCCGGTGTTTGAACATCACGAACGTTTCCCTGAGCGCGCCAATATAGGTTTTATGCAGGTGCTGTCGCCTTCTCATGTCAAATTAAGAGTATGGGAAAGAGGCGCTGGTGAAACCTTAGCTTGTGGCACAGGCGCATGCGCTGCTGCTGTGGTAGGCCAGATGCAGAAAAAATTACAAACTCAGGTACGAGTCGATTTACCGGGCGGCTCATTGCAGATCCGCTGGCAAGGACCTGGCCAACCCGTGAAAATGACGGGGCCAGCCGAACATGTTTTTGATGGACAATTATTCTTATGAGCGACCTTCCTCTCGATACAGCGCTGGAAAACCCTGAACTGGCCGAAGCCAGCCTGATTGTGGATTATCTTTATGATCATCCTGAATTTTTTCTGCAGCATCCGGAGCTGCTCAGCCGATTACGTTTACCGCACCAGCAAAGAGGTGTGGTGTCTTTAGTGGAACGTCAGCTGGAAATACAACGCGAAAAAATCCGCTCTTTAGAGGACGACATTACCCGCCTGATGGGCATAGCCCGCCAGAACGAACAGATTTTTTATGCGCTGAACGATCTGCACTTAGAGTTATTAAAAGCCGCCGATCAAACCGCCTTAATCAGTGCACTGCAGGCATTTACCGCCAAAATGCCACAGGTGCAAAGTTGTGCCCTGGTTGATTTGCAGCAAAAAACCGATCAGGTCGCGCAGTTGCAGCTGATTTTGCAGCGCCGTTTAAGTGGCAAAAGCTATTATTTTGGCCGGTTAAATCGCGATGAAATGGCCGCCTTATTTGAACCCCATATTCATTCTGTGTCCTTGCAACTATTAAAGCTGTCTGAAGAACAACAGTTCCTGCTGGCTTTTGGCAGCGACTCAGACGAGCATTTCCAGCCTGGCATGGATACCTTGTTTTTGGATCATCTGGCCAAGCTGGTGTTAGCCGTTTTGCCCTCTGCTGTTTAACTGATGGAACTGCAGCCTGAACTCGCTCACTGGCAAGCCGACTTGTCGGCTTTTCTGGCTTATTTAAAACATGAGCGGGGTTACAGCGATAAAACCCTCACCAGCTACCAATTACAGCTTTGCGCTGTCGCCAGCCAGCTGGCAGCACAAGCCAGTCATTGGGTTGAGCTCAGCGAAACTCAGTTACAACTGCATATCTCTTCATGCCGCAAAAGTCTGAAGGCCCGCAGCTTAGCGCTTCGGGTCGCGTCTTTGCGTAGCTTTTACCGTTATCTGGTGCAACAAGGCAAACTAAAAGAAAACCCGGCCTCCTATTTACAGGTGCCCAAATTCGACAAACCTTTGCCCAAAAACCTCGATGTCGACCAGGTCAATCACCTGCTGGATTTTGATACCAGCGAAGACGCGCTCGCCTGCCGTGACAAAGCCATACTGGAGTTGTTTTACTCCTCAGGTTTACGGCTGGATGAACTGGTCAGCGCTAACCTGCAGGATATTGACTGGTCCGAAGCCTTAATAAGGGTGCGTGGCAAAGGCAATAAACAACGGGTTCTGCCTATAGGCCGGATGGCAGTCGCAGCTCTGAAAGACTGGCTAAAAGTGCGCAGTGCTTACGTCGGCTCAGAGCCGGATGCGTTGTTTTTAAGCAAACAGAAAAACCGCATCAGCCACAGGCAAGTGCAACAACGCGTCAACCTCTGGTCGGAGCGTCAGGGTTTGGCCCAGCATTTACATCCGCATATGCTACGCCACTCCTTTGCCACTCATATGCTCGAATCCAGCTCAGACCTGCGCGCAGTGCAGGAACTACTGGGCCACGCTAACCTGAACACCACTCAGGTCTACACCCACCTGGACTTTCAGCAACTCGCCAAAGTCTATGACAATGCGCATCCAAGGGCGAAGAAGAAGGGGTGATATCCGTAGTTTTTAAATAATCGCTCTGCCATTCCACAGCCCTGAGAGATCTAACCAATTTTCGCCTTTAGCTTACGGTAACGGTTTTGGTGTTGGTTCATCGGAATCACTGTTAAGGACATCAAAAAATAAAGAACTGGTTAATATGACTTCATCAGAAGACATTTGTCGCCAATTATGAGGTAAATTTTGCTCAGGATTGGGCCACAACAAAAAACATGCCCCTGAAGAGCTATCAGCAAACAATGAGCCGATGTCGTCTAAATCTAGAAAACTCGGCACATCAGAGATCCCCACTATATGAAACATCAGGTTCCCTAGGACAATCGTTGTGGCGTGAAATTTTATATGTGAATCATTCGTTTCGAGCTCAAAACGTAAGTGTCTTGTCCATGTATCTAAAGGTGAATCACATTTTGCCATCCAAATGAATGTATTCGGCGGCGGTTCACGATTCTCATACATCCACGTGTAGTGCTCTCTCGGTATTGCTCGCTTCCCCTTATCCATCAACCCTCGGATTGAGGCGACCTTGGCAGCCCAGAGCGATAGAGAATTTAGATGACTATTTCTTAAATTGGCAAATTGTCCTTTAGCTAACTCAGGTAGTATCGTCTGAACAGGTTTCTCGACCTCTTCATTCAACCACCCCTCATTGCATATCTTGCAAACTTCTCCAACAACAGCATCGTATGGGCTATGAGGTAAAATACGATCAGCTTGCATCAGAGTTTCTGTAGTTATGTCCATATAGTTCTGATTCCAAATGACCGTACTTGCGCCATTTCCAATCTTGCTACTCAACCACGCACTAATCACATGCTCCTTACTCATTTTGACTTCAGGGGCAGATCTACCGCAAAAAACGCACATTCTAGTTGTCAATTTAGCTCTCCGAAACTTACGACTAAAGCCAATTGCATTAGTGTTACTTGCCACATATGTTCGATTAGTTGGAATTTACTGCCCTAACTTCAAAAAACAAAACTGACAAATCCCTTTTCTAATGAAGACTCTATAACCTTTTATGACGATACGGCATCCATCATATACTTAGACAATCCTCCCACAATTAGATAAGTAAACAAGTTACGAGCAGTCAAATGTCTGAAGATTTACTTAATCGTCACTTACCTGCACCGCAAATAAATTTATATTTTGAATAAAATCAAAATGTTAACTAATTTTTTGAAAATAATTCAAAATAAATATTGCGAAATAATAGTTATCGCAATAATATAATCGCAAGTCAGGTCGAACAGCGGGTTCAACTGCAGTAAAACGACCGGATACAGAACGT
>CAMLSF010000077.1 GCA_946482615.1 uncultured Chromatiaceae bacterium
AATAAAAAACCAACCTTGCGGTTGGTTTTTTGTTGATGAGCACAAAGCCCCTTTTTATTCGTCCACTGTAGCTGCTGGTAAAGAGCGCGTAATCTCCGCGTTGGCCTTCAATGCAGCCAATACAGCACCAAAACTACTTTGCGCTTTTTGATCAGCAAACTGTTGTAACTGTTCTACCGGCGGCTTGGTTTTTACTTCGGTATCCATCACTTTAGTGACAGCGACCAAAGCAGCATCACCACTGGCCAGATTTAACATCGCCACAGTCTCAGGCTGAGCTTCAGCTGGTTTTGCCAGCTCAAAAGCTTTAGTACGGATGTCTGAGTCAATGTCACCACCGAAACGGGTCACAGCAGCTTTGCTTTCCAGCGTCAGATTCGCCGCAGCAACCACATCAGCTAAAGACTTACCAGCAACCACTTCCGCCAACAAAGCTTCAGCTTTTGCTTTGGCCAGCTCAGAGCTCCTGGTTGCGATCACAGCAGCTTTTACCTGTTCTTTGACTTCTTCAAGCTTTTTGGTGGTTTCAGGCTGATGCGCATTCACACGCACCACGACCACATGCTGTGGCGCCACTTCAATCACATCGCTGTTTACGCCGGCACTGATAAAGTCTTCAGAAAACAAAGTTTCCAGTACTTTAGGTGCAGTTAATTCAGCTGGTGCGTTTGCGCGGCTAAAAGCAGGCACAGAGACTACTTTTGTGCCTACAGCTTCTGCAGCTTCCTGCAGACTGTCAGCAATTTCAAAACTCTTCTCACCTAACAGCTGTTGCAGTTCAGCAAATTTCTCAGCCGCTTTTTCTTCTTTCACTGTCGCCAGAATTTGCTCTTTCACATCAGCAAAAGCTTTGATGGAACCGGGCTGAACTTCTGTCAGTTTAATAATATGGTAACCGAACTCAGTTTTTACCACAGGGCTGATATCACCGGCCTTCGCCAGGGCATAGGCTGCTTTCTCAAATTCAGCATCCATCACGCCTTTTTCAATGAAATCTAAATCACCGCCTTTTTCCGCAGAAAAAGTATCAGCAGACTCTTTTTTCGCCAGTTCGGCAAAATCAGCACCTTGTTGTAACTGAACAGCTAAAGCTTCTGCCCTGGCTTTGATCTCTGCATTGTCTTCAGCCGACTCCAACAGTATGTGCGACACCCGACGACGTTCTTCAGTCTGATAACGCGCCTGATTGGCATCGTAATAGGCTTGCAGATCGGCATCAGCTACCACCACAGACTTGGCTATGTCAGCAGCTGTTAACTGCACGTAATCCACAGCGACTGTTTCCGGCGACACAAATTGATTGGTGTTGCTTTGGTAATAGTCCTGCAGCAACTGATCATTAATTTCAACAGCTGAAGCAAAATCGGCTGCTTTTAATACAGCGTACTGAATATCACGGCTTTGTTGTTGTAATTTAGACAATAACTGCATTTCGGACACAGTCGCAAATTCTGACCCCGCTAAACCCACCACTAACTGGTTGGCTGACATTTGCGCACGCAAATAGTCACGGAACTGGTTGGGCTCATAGCCGTTTTGACGCAGCAGGGCTATATAACGGTCATTGTTAAACACGCCGTCAACCTGAAACTCAGGCATAGCACGGATAGTGTCACGCAACACTTCATCACTGACCACTAAATCCAATTGGGTCACCAACTGACGCTGCAATTGCTCGTCAATCAGCTTTTCCAGCACTGAACTGCGGAAATTACTCATGTAATTGCTGTCCGCTGATAACATGCCAAACATTTCGCCAAATTGCTGTTGCATTCTGGCTCTTTCATTTTGATAGGCTGTATCAAACTGAACTTTGGTTATTTCATCACCGTTGACTGTGGCAACAGGCACTTCACTGGTGTTGCCAAGATAACTGCCAACTCCGGCTAAAGCGAACGTCAGGATCACAAAACCAAGAATGACCTTGGCTATCATGCCCTGCGAACCATCTCTGATCTTTTCTAACATTGTATCTACGTCTCTTTTGGCAACTTTTGGTTGTCTTAAAAAAAAAGCGCATCTTAGCAGATACGCCTTTTTCATAAAAGCTGTGGCAGCGTCAGGCTTAATGCGTTTTGCTTTTCTCTGCCAGTATCACAGAGACCTTGGCAGAACCATCAGCTTCATTGGCCTGGCAGGAACAGCCAGGCGTTCAGCTTAGTTTACGCTGTCTTTCAGCGCTTTACCTGGCTTGAACGAAGGAATTTTCGCAGAAGCGATTTGGATAGTTTCACCAGTTTGTGGATTACGGCCTGAACGTGCAGCGCGCTCGCGAACTGCAAATGTACCAAAACCAACTAAGGCTACTGAATCGCCTTCCTTAAGAGCCTCAGTAACAGCGTCGATGAACGCGTCCAGAGAACGACCAGCTGCCGCTTTAGAAATATCTGCACCAGCAGCGATTTTGTCGATAAGTTGAGACTTGTTCACAATATCATCCCCTTCAATTGTTATTATTTTCAACAACTACAGTAAATTTGCTTTGTCGTAGTAGCGTGTTTGTTATATCAAGCCTGATGTGGGCTTGCAAGCACAAAACGACGCACTACAAAAATTTCTGTTAGGCCGCAACCCTTGCTGCGCAAGGGCTGCGTCGAAACTGCCCATAACTTAACACAGCCAGAGCAATTGAAAAGCCCCTAAGCCGGATTTTTTGCGCTTTTTTTGCTTTTTGCTGGATTTTTTTCCACTTCAAGCACCGACATGCCTGTTGGCGGCTCTTGCAGAGCCAATTCCAGCACCTCATCAATCCATTTCACCGCACGAATTTCAATGTCACCTTTGACGTTATCCGGAATATCTTTTAAATCCCGAACGTTGTCATGTGGTATTAAAACCCGTTTGATACCACCACGGTGTGCAGCGAGCAGTTTCTCTTTCAGGCCACCTATAGGCAGAACTTCACCACGAAGGGTAATTTCACCTGTCATGGCCACATCAGCGCGCACCGGGTTGCCTGTTAAACTGGACACCAGAGCTGTCACCATAGCTATACCAGCGCTTGGACCGTCTTTTGGTGTGGCGCCTTCTGGCACGTGCACGTGAATATCACGTTTTTCATAAAAGTCTTCGTTGATACGCAGCTTCTCAGCACGGCTTCGAACCACTGTCATGGCCGCCTGAATCGACTCTTTCATCACATCGCCCAAAGAGCCTGTGTAGGTCAGTTTGCCTTTGCCTACCACAGCCGCTGCTTCAATAGTCAGTAAATCACCACCAACAGAAGTCCAGGCCAGACCAGTCACCTGACCGATGCGGTTGCTATCTTCAGCTTTGCCATAATCATGGCGCTGTACCCCTAAGAACTCTTCCAGATTGTTCTGGTTGATCACTACTTTCTTCAGGTTTTTATCCAGCAGGATGTTTTTCACTGCTTTGCGGCATAACTTGGAGATTTCACGCTCTAAGCTACGCACACCTGCTTCACGGGTGTAATAGCGGATAATGCCGATAATAGCGCTGTCTTCAATCTCAATTTCATGAGGTTTTAAGCCATTGCGTTCAATTTGCTTGTTGATCAGATGCTGTTTGGAAATATTCAGCTTCTCATCTTCGGTGTAGCCCGCTAAACGAATCACTTCCATCCGGTCCAGTAAAGCAGCCGGAATATTTAAGCTATTCGATGTCGCAAAAAACATCACGTCGGATAAGTCGTAATCCACTTCCAGATAATGATCGGAAAAGGCGGTGTTTTGCTCAGGATCTAGTACCTCCAGCAAAGCTGCGGCCGGATCACCACGGAAATCTGACGCCATCTTGTCAATTTCATCCAGCAGGAACAGTGGGTTACGCACCCCAACTTTGGCCATTTTCTGGATAATTTTGCCCGGCATAGAGCCGATGTAAGTGCGTCTGTGACCACGGATTTCCGCTTCATCCCGCACCCCACCTAAGGCCATACGGACATATTTACGGCCTGTAGCTTTGGCAACAGACTGGCCCAGTGAGGTTTTACCTACACCTGGTGGTCCGACTAAACATAAGATCGGGCCTTTTAATTTATTGACACGCTGCTGCACTGCCAGATATTCCAGAATGCGTTCTTTAACTTTATCCAGACCATAATGGTCCGAGTCCAGAATACGCTCTGCGCCAGCCAGATCTTTTTTCACCTTGCTGCGTTTTTTCCACGGTACATTAGTCAGCCAGTCGATATAGCTGCGCACCACTGTGGCCTCAGCCGACATAGGTGACATCATTTTTAACTTTTGCAGTTCGGCCGTGGCTTTGGTGCGGGCTTCTTCCGGCATTTGCGCCTGTTCGATTTTTTTCGACAGGGTTTCAAACTCATCCGGTGCATCTTCCAGTTCGCCCAGCTCACGCTGAATGGCTTTCATTTGCTCATTCAGATAATACTCGCGCTGGCTTTTTTCCATCTGCTTTTTAACACGGCTGCGAATACGACGCTCGACCTGCAGAATATCGATTTCGCTTTCCATCATCGCCATCAGGAACTCTAAACGTTCCGTCACATCAATGATCTCTAACACCTTCTGTTTGTCGTCAACTTTTAATGGCATATGAGCTGCCATGGTATCCGCCAGACGGGCAGCGTCATCTATGCCAGAAAGTGCGGTCAGCACCTCAGGTGGGATTTTTTTATTCAGCTTGATATAACCTTCAAACTGATTCACTGCAGAGCGTAAAATCACTTCCTGCTCGCGGCTGTCCATTTCCGGTGTCGGAATCAAATCAACATAAGCGGCGAAGGTATCTTCTGTATCGGTAAACTCAACCAATTGAGCACGCTTGCCGCCTTCCACCAGCACTTTGACCGTGCCATCCGGAAGCTTGAGCAATTGCAAAATAGTGGCGACAGTACCCACCTGATACAGATCAGTATCTTTAGGGTCATCCAGCGTGGCGTCTTTTTGCGCAACTAAAAAGATTTGTTTCTCTTTTTCCATCGCGGCATCCAGGCATTTGATGGATTTAGCCCGGCCAACAAACAGCGGGATCACCATATGCGGATAAACGACCACGTCTCTTAATGCCAATACAGGCATATGCAAACGTTCAGTCTTTGCTACTGTCATGAAATCTCTCTCGAATTATTTACTGCAGGTGACATGATTCAACAGTATATGGGGGCTGTTTATGTCACTTCAATGAGTTAGAGCGGTAAAAATGGGGTCAGAGTAAAATTAAATCTGCGACTTAATTTTACTCTGACCCCAATATACTTACACAGAAGCAGCAGCTTCCACAGTTTCATAAATCAATATCGGCTGAGACTCACCGCGGATCACAGTTTCGTCAATCACCACTTTGCTTACATGCTCCATGGACGGCAAATCGTACATGGTATCGAGCAAGACGTTTTCGACGATAGAGCGTAAACCACGGGCCCCGGTTTTACGTTCCATAGCTTTTTGCGCTATGGCTTTCAGTGCATCTTCGCGGAACTCCAGTTCAACATCTTCCATCTGGAATAAAGCGCCAAACTGTTTCACCAAGGCGTTTTTCGGCTCACTTAAAATTTGCATCAATGCAGCCAAATCCAGCTCAGTTAAAGTCGCAACCACAGGCAAACGACCAATAAACTCCGGAATTAAACCGTATTTAACCAAATCTTCAGGTTCCACATCTTTAAAGCTTTCCGTAAGACTGCGGCTTTGCGACGTGGCACGCACTTCGGCACCAAAACCTATGCCTGAACCTTTAGCGCAGCGCTGTTCAATCACTTTATCCAGACCGGCAAAAGCGCCACCACAGATAAACAGAATTTTTGAGGTATCGACCTGTAAAAACTCCTGCTGCGGATGCTTACGGCCTCCCTGAGGCGGCACTGAAGCTATAGTGCCTTCAATCAGCTTTAACAGCGCTTGCTGTACCCCTTCCCCTGATACATCACGGGTAATAGAAGGGTTGTCAGACTTACGGGAAATTTTGTCGATTTCATCGATGTAAACAATACCACGCTGGGCTTTTTCCACATCGTAATCGCATTTCTGCAGTAACTTCTGGATGATGTTTTCCACATCTTCACCGACATAACCCGCTTCAGTTAAGGTGGTGGCATCGGCCATGGTAAAAGGCACATCCAGCAAACGGGCTAAAGTTTCTGCCAATAAGGTTTTACCGCTACCTGTAGGGCCAATCAGCAGAATGTTACTTTTGCTCAGTTCAACATCCTGTTTGTGCTGCATGCTGCGCAAACGTTTGTAGTGGTTGTAGACAGCCACCGCCAGAACTTTTTTCGCATGCTCCTGACCTATGACGTAGTCATCGAGGTGGGCACGGATCTCTTTTGGCACCGGCAATTTATTGCTGTCGCGTTTTGGCGAAATATCTTTGATTTCTTCGCGAATTATATCGTTGCACAAGTCGACACATTCATCACAGATATAGACCTGTGGGCCTGCAATCAGTTTGCGCACTTCATGTTGTGATTTGCCGCAAAAAGAGCAATACAACAACTTGCTGCTTTTCTCGCCATCAGAGCGATGATCAGACATGTAACTTCCTCTTCCACTACATAGGGATGGCCGGCTTCGCGCCCTTCACCACCCCTGAATTAAACTTACTTCGCGTCCCTTTGAGTTAATATGGCATCGATTAGGCCATATTCCAAGGCTTGCTGTGCACTTAAGAAGTTATCACGCTCTGTGTCTTTACAAACCTGTTCATAAGTTTTGCCACAATGCTCTGCCATCAGGCGGTTTAATTTCTCTTTGATATACAGAATTTCACGGGCATGAATTTCAAAATCTGTCGCCTGGCCCTGGAATCCACCTAAAGGCTGATGGATCATCACGCGGGCGTTGGGTAAACAGTAACGTTTACCTTTGGTGCCGCCTGACAATAAAAACGCGCCCATGCTGCAGGCCTGACCAATACAGACAGTGGCGATATTTGGCTTGATGTACTGCATAGTGTCGTAAATCGACAAACCTGCGGTGACAGAACCACCCGGCGAGTTGATGTAGATATAAATATCTTTTTCCGGGTTTTCAGACTCTAAAAATAACAGCTGAGCGACGATCAGGTTGGCCATATGGTCTTCGACCTGACCTGTTAAAAAAATTACCCGCTCTTTTAATAAACGCGAGTAAATATCAAAAGAGCGTTCACCCTTAGCGGTTTGTTCTATCACGATAGGAACTAAGGCATTCACTAATTCATTCATTCTCGGCTCAAATGCCATAATGCGGTTTCCTTCATTGAAAAAGAGGGGCTGTATTATCGAGCCTGCGTCATTGATGGTGCTGCGCGCAGTCAACAATGCGGCAGCTTCAAGTACGACGGCTGTAAAATGAAAATGGCCCGAACTATGATGTTCGAGCCATTAAAACTGCCTGACAAACAGATGTCAAATCTTAGTTTGCAGCTTGTGGATTCATGATCTCATCAAACTTGGCTTTTTGTTCTGTCACTTTGGCTTTTGCCAGAACCAGGTCAATGGCCTGTTCTTCTAAAGCAACGTTACGCATGCCTTGTAACAGCTCTTTGTTGCTGTTGTAGTACTGGATCACTTCTTGTGGATCTTCGTACGCAGAAGCCACAGTTTCAATCAGAGACTGAACGCGGGCCTCTTCTACCTGCAGTTTGTTTGTTTTGATCACTTCACCTAATAACAAACCTACTTTCACACGGTCTTTGGCTTGTTCAGTGAACAGAGCAGCTGGCAATTCTGGTAATTGTTTTGGATCCAGGTTGTTGCCAAAACGCTGCAGCGCCTGACGACGTAATACGTCGATTTCGCTGTCGATCAGAGCTTGTGGCACTTCCACTTCGTGAGTGGCCAATAAACCTTTGATCACCTGATCTTTAACACGGGCTTTGATGCTGTTGTTCAGCTCACGCTCCATGTTCTTTTTCACTTCAACTTTTAACGCATCCACAGTAGCTTCAGCCAGGCCGAACAGCTTAGCGAACTCGTCGTTAACTTCTGGTAACTGCTGAGCTTCAACTGCTTTTACAGTCACAGCAAATTTAGCCGCTTTACCTTTTAAGTTTTCAGCATGGTATTCAGCAGGGAAAGTCACATCAACAGTCACTTCTTCACCGGCTTTTTTACCAATGATGCCGTCTTCGAAACCTGGGATCATACGACCCTGGCCTAACTCTAAAGTGAAGTCAGAAGCTTTACCGCCTTCAAACTCTTCACCATCGATAGAACCAACGAAATCGATAATGACGCGGTCACCTGAAGCTGCTGCAGCCTCAGTTTTTGCCCATGTTGCATGTTGCTTACGCAAAGTGCCTAACATAGTTTCTAAATCATCAGCCGTGATTTCAACCACTGGCTTAGTCACTTCGATTTTGTCCAGAGCGTTTAACTCAACTTCCGGGTACACTTCAAAGGTGGCTGCGAATTCTAAATCTTTGCCTTCAGCCAGTTGACCTGGAGCGAAAGTAGGAGCACCAGCCGGAGTCAGTTTGTTGGCAATGATGGCCTGATAGAAATGGTTTTGCATCTGACGTGAAGCCACGTCTTGTAACACAGACAAACCAAACATTTTTTTGATCATGGCCACAGGTGCTTTACCTGGACGGAAACCGTCAATACGGCGATTTTTTGCGATATTTCTTAATTCTTTCTCAACTTCAGTGCTGATGGCTGCAGCTGGTACAGTAATGGTCAAACGGCGTTCTAAACCCTGTGTGGTCTCAACAGAAACTTGCATCTTGTTACCTCAAAATCAAATCGGGCGTCTCGCTACGCCATCTTTTCGCTTGTCCGGGCTCTGTCTTTACGCACACAATCCAGACCTGTTATATAGGACGCGGCATTATAGCGAGGGTTTTTCGCTGAGTCGAGCTTTTGATACAACATCAGAATTGACGCGGCTTAGAGGCCTAATTTCACTTCATTTTTCTATACAAAGACCACTACATCCAAACAAAAAACAACAGATGACAAGCATCGCTTTTCCGATGATTTTTAGCGTTTTGCTCTCGCCTTAAGCCGACATTTTGTGTAGCAATAGGCATAGATAACAAAAACAACAGGACCTGTATGAGCGATTTAAGCCTTTGGCCTTTACTTGGCATCGCAGTGGTGATGCTTGGTTTCTTATTAAAATTTAATCCGGTATTGGTGGTGACGGTCGCGGCTTTTGCCACTGGTATGGCGGTCAAAATGCCGATACTGGTCTGGCTGGAGTCTTTAGGCACCGCCTTTTTAAAAACCCGGAATTTGCCACTGATTTTGTTATTGCCTTTGGCCGTGATTGGTTTGCTGGAGCGCCATGGCCTGCGCGAAAAAGCCCAAAGCTGGATCCAACAGATTAAAGCCGCGACAACAGGACGTTTGCTCTTGGTGTATCTGGCATTACGCGAAAGTACAGCAGCAGCCGGCCTGACCAGTCTGGGCGGACATCCACAAATGGTCAGGCCTTTGCTTTCTCCTATGGCGGAAGCGGCTTTTGAACAAAAACATCAGAGCCTGCCGGATAAAATTAAATACCAAATCCGGGCTATGTCGGCCGCAACCGACAATATAGGGCTGTTTTTTGGTGAAGATATTTTTGTCGCTTTTGGCGCCATTATCTTAATGCACACCTTTTTGCGCGAGTCCGGCATTGAAACTGACCCATTGCATATCGCGCTTTGGGGCATACCAACGGCTCTGGCTGCGTTTTTAATTCATGGCAGCCGTTTAATCCGTTTTGACGCTTATCTGGCGCGTCAGCTTCAACAACTGACCCGGGAGCAACGCCATGATTAGTATGACGCTGCTGTATTACGTCGCTGCTGTGCTGTTTTTTGCTGTGGCCTTTTTTAGCTTTAACGACAAAAGATACAGCAGCGCTTTGTTCTGGTTCAGCTATGGCCTGATTTTCTTATTGGGTGATTTTATGCCACCTGCGCTGGTCGGAGGCTTAGTAGTGCTGATGGCTTTAGTGGCGGGATTTGGTGGTGTCAAAGGGGGTCTGTACCAGACACTGGAACTGCAACAACGGCTGGACGCGGTCAAACGTCTGGGCAATAAGTTATTTATCCCCGCCCTGATGATCCCTGTGCTTACGGTATTTTCAGCTTTGGTTCTGGTGCATATTCAGGGTGATGGCTGGTCTTTATTGGATCCTAAAAATGCCACTTTATCTGCTTTAGGCTTAGCTGCTTTTTTTGCCGTATTGGCCGCTTTGTATCTCACCAAAGAAAAACCACAACAAGCTCTGAAAGAGTCCTCACGGTTAATTGAAGCTATAGGCTGGGCTTTTTTATTGCCGCAGTTACTGGCCACTTTGGGGTTGTTATTTAATCAGGCCGGTGTAGGGGATACAGTATCTCAGCTAACGACTTTGTACTTAAATTTAAACCATCCTTTGCTGGCTGTGGCTTGTTATGCCTTAGGCATGGCCTTATTTACTGTGATTATGGGCAATGCTTTTGCCGCTTTTCCGGTGATCACTGCAGGCATAGGTATTCCACTTCTGGTGCTGCAGCACGGTGGCGATCCGGCCATTATGGCGGCTATCGGCATGTTTTGTGGTTACTGTGGCACTTTGCTGACCCCTATGGCGGCGAACTTTAATATAGTGCCGGCGGCACTTTTAGAGCTGCCGGATAAAAATGCGGTGATTAAAGCTCAGGCGCCAACCGCTTTAGTACTGCTTGGCGTCAATATAGCGCTGATGTATTTGTTAATGTTTTAAACCGGAGCAGCTATGCACAGCATTTTATTAACTGGCTTTGAGCCTTTTGGTGGCGAACAAACTAATCCGTCCTGGCTGGCCGCACAGCAGTTGGATGGTTATCAACTGGACGATGAGGTGCAGATTGTCAGCAGGCAACTGTCCTGTGAGTTTGAACAAAGTCAGCTGGAACTTAAAACAGCCATTGCTGAATTAAAACCTGTGCTGGTATTGGCGATAGGTCAGGCCGGTGGCCGCACTGAACTGTGTTTTGAAAAAGTGGCCATTAATTTTATCGACGCCCGTATAGCAGATAATGCCGGACAGCAGCCGATAGATAAAACTGTAGTGACAGAGGGCCCTGCCGCCTATTTTACCACCTTGCCGGTCAAAGCTATGGTCAATAGCCTGAAGCAAGATGGCATACCAGCAGCAGTGTCTTACACGGCCGGAACCTATGTCTGCAATACGGTGTTTTATGCGCTGATGCACCAACTTCGGGATAACCCCAAAGTACGGGCTGGTTTTTTACATATCCCCTATGCACCAGAACAAGCTATAGGTAAAGCCGTCGCTTCTATGCCGGTGGATATGGTGGTGCGCGCATTAAAACTCTGTTTGCCTGTGGCACTGCAAAGCAGCGACGATATGCAAATAGCAGCAGGGACGCTCGACTAGATTTTGGCTTCAAGCTTGCCTTAAAGCGCCTGCATGGTTAAAATTGCGGCGCTTTTTTCCACTATGGCCTGTTGGGACGACCCAATAGCGCATCTTTATATCGGGGACGACCCCAACTTCATACACTGGAATACCTTATGAACTGGTTATTGCTTGTTGTGGCTGGCTTATTAGAAGTCGGTTGGGCTGTGGGTTTAAAATACACTGAAGGTTTTACTAAATTCTGGCCATCGGTCTGGACTCTTGGCGCAATGCTTTTGAGCATTACCCTGCTCGGCCTGGCAATGCGCGATTTGCCCGTGGGTACAGCCTATGCGGTCTGGACCGGCATAGGTGCGATCGGCACTGTGATAGTTGGAATTTACCTGCTCGGCGACCCGGCAACAGCCGGGCGTTTGATTAGCCTAGCTTTGATCTTATTAGGCATTATCGGCTTAAAACTGAGTTCTTAACTACACAAGGGGCACTGCTGTGCCCCGCTTACAAAGTTAAAGGGTGATATGCTGGCGGACCCGTTCGCCTAAACCTACACCAGCTTCTGACATCGTCAGATAAGTGTGATCTGCGCCCGCCTCCATGATGGCTGCCGCTTCATCCTTGTGCATACTGTGTGAGACTATTAAGCCGCCAAAACCTGCCTGACGCAGTTTTTTAGTCGCTATCACTTTGGCTTCAACATCATTTAAACAAAGCACTACAGCTTTGATGCCCCCCAAGGTTAAGCCCTGCCAGAACACCTGATCCTCCGCGTCGGCAAACAGCACATTGTTGCCTTTGTCCTGATGATCAGCCACTTTGGCCGGATCTGAGTCCAGCGCTACCAAATGGCATTTATGCTCCAGATACTGATAAGCCGCCGAGCCGGTGCGGCCCATGCCCATAATCAATACTTCAGCGTCGCCCAAAGACACAGGTTGTTCATCCGGGTGATGAATATCACGCTCATAAGGGATAAGGCGGTGGGCTAATCGTTCATACAAAGGGTGGGCAAACCGGTTTAAAGGCGCTGACACCACAAAAGATAACGCCACAGTTAAGGCAAGCGGAATAAGGAATTGTGGCATCACACTGGCAGCAACAATAAGCGCAAACTCACTGTAGTTACTCAGCACTAAACCCGATAAAAAAGCACTACGGGCTCTTAATCTGAACATCACCAACAACGCAAAAAACAACACAGCTTTAAAGGGCAGTAAAGCGGTCATCAAAGCCGCAAAAAGCCAGGCTTGTTGATCCGGCAAACCGCCTAAACCAATTTGCAGAAAAAAACCGACCAGAAAAAACTCTTTTAACCCCCACAAGGTTTTGGACAACTCCCCTGCTCTGTTATGCCCGGCCAGCAAAGCGCCAAACACCAAAGCGCCTAACTCAGAACTTAAACCTACCGCATGAAAACCTGAGCCCCCCAGCACCACAGCCAGCATCACGCCAAATAAAATCTGCAGGTCATCATGGCCTGTTAAATCCATCAGCTTGTACAGCAAAGGGCGTAACAAAGGCACCAGCAGCACCAGTAAGGCAAAAGGTGATGGGGTAATACCCTGGGTAAAACTCAGAAGCGCCATAGCTATTAAGTCCTGCATCACCAGAATGCCGATGGCAACACGGCCATGAAAAGCCCGGATCTCCCTTTTGCCTTCCAGCACTTTGGCGGCCAGCACTGTGCTGGAAAACGCCAAAGCGGCAGCAAGCATCAACGCATGATACCAATCCGGTTCAAAGGTCAGATAAATAATGGGGGTGTACAACAAAGCCGAACTGGCAAAATGGGCCAGACTACCACCTAAAACTTCTGTTTTACCTAAACTGCGGATATTGAGTTTTAGACCCACAGTAAATAACAGCAGCAACACACCTAAATGTGCGACATGGGCAATAATGGCATTGCCTTCTTTAGGCAGCTCCAGTTCTGTCGCAGAGGCAGTGATCATAAAACCGGCGGCCAGATAACCAATCAGAGGCGGCAAGCCAATTAAGCGCACCAGCAAACCTAAACTAAAAGCAAAACCTATCCATACCGCTTCTAACAACATAAAGGTCCTTTTGTTTTTATTGCCTTTGCGAAGGCTCTGTAGTTTTAGTGTCTTTGTCTGACTTACGTATCACCCAGTCTTTGGCTGTTCTGTGTACACCACGACGTAAGGCGCTGCTGGCATTTTCCAGCATATCCACACCAGTTAACACTCCAACCACCACCACAGATAACCAAATCGCCACCTGATAATGGCCTAAACCTGTAGCAACCCCTATAGCGGCCAGCACCCATATAGTGGCAGCAGAAGTCACACCTACCACTATACCTTCACGGGTCAGCATCACACCGGCGCCAAGAAAACCTATGCCTGTCACCACCTGGCCGATAATACGGCTTGGATCTGTCACTACGTTCCCCACCATACGATTGGCATCAAGGACCGCATGGCCTAACGGCAACGACAAAGCGACAAATAAATAAGTGCCCAAGGTGATCAGAATTGAAGTGCGGATCCCTGCCGGCTTACCACGCAGTTGCCTCTCCAATCCAACGATAGCGCCTGTTAATAAAGTAATGCCTATGGCATGCCAGGATAATGGACTGATATCAAACCAGGCGGGATCCAGCATCATACAGCACCTCCGGACGACAATAACTTTTCAGCATTACGCGCCCTGGCTGCTTTCCACTCAGCTTCGGTCATAGGCACAGTTTCACCCAAACTACGGGCAACGGCTTTACGCTGTTGGATATTTAATGCAATTTGTTGATACTGTTCCGGCGTTTTCTTACGCCAGTCGACAATTTCATCCATATGGCGGTAACAACCGACACAAACTTTATCTTCATTCAGCCTGCAACAGGCGACACAAGGAGATTCCACTTCAGCTCCGGCTTTTTAGTCTAACTCCCTCCAGTGTAACCACTTTTTGATCCAGGCCAAAGTTTTACAGCCAAACTGAAGTTATCAGTCTGAAATGCCGTGCTTTTAGCCGCAGTTTTTGCTTTGAGGCTTTACCCTGCCGGGGCTTTATGGCAGCGTACGGTCAAACAACAAGAGGTCCACCGATGAAAAACTATAACTACAGTCTGTTAGCTCTGGCTTTATGCTCCACTTTGGCCGTCGCAGCCGATGATAAAAAACCAGTCTGGAATGTCGATAAACCAACCGGAAAATTCACTGACATCAAAATCGATGTGCAGCAAGGCACCTGGATGAATGTCAGTGTCAGCCCGGATGGTAAAACCATTGCCTTTGATTTATTGGGCGATATTTACACCATGCCGATCAGTGGTGGCAAAGCCAAAGCCCTGACCTCTGATATTGGCTGGCAGATGCAGCCCGTGTTCAGCCCGGATGGTCAATACATCGCCTTTACCAGCGATCAGGGGGGCGGCGACAATATCTGGGTCATGAAAGCCGATGGGTCTGAGCAAAAAGCTGTGACAGAAGAGACGTTCCGTTTATTAAACAGCCCGGCTTGGAGTCCGGACGGTGAGTTTATTGTCGCCCGCAAACACTTTACTGCAGGTCGCTCTTTAGGTGCTGGTGAAGTATGGCAGTACCATAAATCAGGTGGCGCTGGTGTGATGCTCACCGCCAAAGCCAATGATGAAAAAGATTTAGGCGAGCCCGCTTTTTCACCGGACGGTAAATACATTTATTTCTCGCAGGACGATACGCCAGGCAAAACTTTCCATTACAGCAAAGACTCTGAACAAGGCATTTATGTCATTAAACGTTTTGAGCGTGAAACCGGCAAAATTGATGTGCTGCTGCAAGGTGCAGGTGGCGCTATCCGTCCAACCCCTTCGTCTGATGGCAAATATTTAGCTTATATCCGCCGGGTTGATTTCCAGACCACTTTGTTTTTATACGACTTAGAAAGTGGTGAACATATCCAGCTGGATAACCAGTTAGACCGGGATATGCAGGAAACCTGGGCTATTCATGGTGTCTACCCCACCTTAAGCTGGACCCCGGACAACAAAAAACTGGTGTATTGGGCAGGCGGTAAAATCAATAGTCTGGATATCGCCAGCAAAACCAAAACTGAAATCCCGTTTTCTGTTGAGCGCAGCAAAACTATTCAGCAGGCGGTTAAATTTAAGCAGGATTTAGACAAAGACCAGTTGGATGTAAAGGTGCTGGGCAACCTGCATATCTCGCCTGATGGTAAAAAAGCTGTGTATTCGGCTTTAGGCCACTTGTATATCAAAGAGTTAAAATCGGGATCAGCCAAACGCCTGACCAGCCAGAATGAACATTTTGAGTTCTATCCACAGTTCTCCCGTGACGGCAGCAAACTGGTCTATGTCAGTTGGCATGACACAGCACAAGGCCGCGTCAAGCTGCTGGATTTGGCCACTGGCCAAAGCCGGGATTTAACAGCAGAACCTGGTAAATATGTTGAGCCGACTTTCAGCCCGGATGGCCGTACTGTGGTGTACCGCAAATCTGGTGCCGGTTCGTTACTGGATAAGAAGTGGTCACTCAATACCGGCCTTTATGCGGTGAGCGTCAGTGGCGCCGATAAACCCAAACTCATCAGCCGTAATGGTTTTGCGCCTATGTTTGGCAAAGACAGCAACAGAGTTTTTGCCCAGGATTATGGTGCATCCCCTACTTTGCTCAGTATAGATTTGACCACAGAGCAACAACGTACTTTGTACACAGCCAAATACGGCACAGAGTTTAAGTTATCACCGGATGGCAAGTACCTGGCTTTTGTTGATCGTTTTAAGGTTTATGTCACCCCTTTTGCAGAGCGTGGTGCTGTGATTGACATCAGTGGCTCAGACACCCAATTCCCGGTCAAACAGCTGTCTGTCAAAGCAGGTACTGATATCAGCTGGACGTCCGACAGCAGCAGCTTGTATTGGCACTTAGGGCCAGAACTCTATCATCACAGTATTGCCGGTTTGTTTGACGTCAACAGCAAAGTGAAAGTGGATGCCAAAAACGGCAGTTCTATCGGCTTTAGCGTGCCTATGGATAAACCCCAGGGCCAAATCGCTTTTGTCGGTGGCCAGGTCATTACGATGGAAGGCGATACAGTACTGCAGGATGCTGTGGTGCTGGTGGAAGGCAATAAAATCAAAGCGGTCGGCTCGAAGAATGATGTGAAAGTGCCGGCTGGCGCTGAAGTCATCGACATTACCGGCAAAACCTTAATGCCAGGTTTGTTTGACGCCCACGCCCACGGCGCTCAGGGCGTGAATCAGCTGATCCCACAACAAAACTATGCCAACTACGCAAGTCTTGCTTTGGGCGTCACTTCTATTCATGACCCATCAAATGACACTCAGGAAATTTTCACCGCCAGTGAACTGCAAAAAGCCGGTATCACAGTGGGCCCGCGTATATTTTCCACTGGTACTATTTTGTACGGCGCTTATGGTGCAGGCTACACCTCGCATATCGACAGCCTGGATGATGCCAAATTTCACTTAGAACGGCTGAAAAAAGTCGGTGCTTTTTCGGTGAAAAGCTACAACCAGCCACGTCGTAATCAGCGCCAGCAGGTGATTGAAGCAGCGCGAGAACTGGAAATGCTGGTAGTGCCTGAAGGCGGCTCTTTGCTGCAGCACAACCTGAGTATGGTGGTCGACGGTCACACCACACTGGAGCATTCGTTGCCTGCAGCTGTGCTTTATGATGATGTCAAACAGTTATGGCAACAAAGCAACACAGCCTACACGCCCACCCTGATAGTGGCCTACGGCGGTATTTTTGGGGAAAACTACTGGTACGATAAAACCGATGTCTGGAAACATCCGCGTTTAAGCCAGTATGTGCCTGCCGATGAACTGCGGCCACGCAGCATGCGCCGTCCTAAAGCGCCGGATCATCACTACAACCATATCTCTATTGCCAAAATGGCCAAAGAGTTATCGGATTTGGGCGTAGTGACCAACATTGGCGCTCATGGTCAGCGTGAAAGTTTAGGTGCGCATTGGGAGATCTGGATGTTTGCCCAGGGTGGCATGAGCCCGCTGGAAGCGCTAAGAACAGCCACTATTAACCCGGCTAAAACCTTTGGTATGGATCATCAACTGGGTTCTATCAAAGCTGGCAAACTGGCGGATTTGATTATCCTTGACGCCGACCCGCTGAAAAACATCATGGACACAGACAAAGTGAAATACAGCATGGTCAACGGCCGTTTGTATGACGCAGAGTCAATGAACCAGCTGTATCCGGAGAAAAAACAACGGGCCCCCTGGTTTTTTAGTGCCAAAACCCAGTAAATCTTTTCGTGGATAAAAAAACCGGCTTA
>CAMLSF010000078.1 GCA_946482615.1 uncultured Chromatiaceae bacterium
AGACTTGGATTTCTGTAGGAACTGGCCGCCAACCGTCAACCAAGACATGCTTTGCAAGTGCATCAGCGGATTTCGCTCCGAAAACACCTGAAGCAAAAAATGGCTTGAGTCTTTTATCAAGTAAAACATCACATGAATCACTCAACTCACGATCAACCATTTTCATCATATCCCAGCAGAGATGCCAAGCATCAACTTCTTCCAAGGTAAATGCTGTTCGAGATGTAAAAAGTAGCTTACCATCCATAACTTGGGGCTTTGCCAATTTTGCTTGGAAAGACCAATGAGTTAGAGCGATACCTGTCGGCCGAGTTAGTGCAAAAAGTAGCCTTGGAGCTCTACGATGATCTAGATGTGCAGCATCGGCGCATCGAAGTAACAAGGCAACTTTAACGCAATCAACTGCCCATAGAGATGGGGTTTCACCAAATGCTCCCAGAGTAGGCTGGAGCTCTGCCATCAACTTACGAATACTCCAATGATGGCTGTGAGCAATGGCACCAATAACTTGCCCGAAATGAGAACGCAAATCGGAGTCTTCAATCAGACAATCTTGTTTTAAATCAAGAGGGTTTAACCATGCCTGCGTAGCGAGCTCTTCAGCCTTAGCCGCGTGATTTTTTCTGAGAAAATCAGTAATCGCCAAAGCTCGAACATCTTCTTTGGATTTATCTGAGGTAACCTTTAAAACGGAAGCCGCCCAAGCATGGCAGCTCTGCCAATCAGGTAGTTTTTCTATTGATTCCAAACCTCCGGGATATGCGGCAACACTCATAGCAGCATCATGAAGCAAAACGGCACCACCAAAAACAAACGCCTCAGCCGGATTTAACACAAACTCACTTCCGGCTATCATGTCAGCTATCTCCCAAAGAGCATCTAAATGCGAGAGATCATGCACCGTATACTGCTTCATATCACCTGGAATAAATGTCAGCAGAGAGCCTACTCGTTCGCGGAAACGGACTAATGCAGAGCGATACCGTTCTCTATGATTATCATTGCCATCATTCGCAGCATTAAACGCATTTTTCCAAAGGCTAGATCTCTCTAAAGTGTCAAGCGCCATAAATTACCTCATGTATCATTGCATTAATGGCGAGCCTTATGCGTCACTCCACAAATACGGTCTTCTTTATGTACCTCAAAATACTATGCTAAAAGTGAAGCTGTAAAGCTAAAGATGTAGGATATCTTTGCGAGATTATCTTCCCAACAAGTTCAAAAGACCCTAGTTGGTCAGACTTGTAAATATTCTTTTTTTTCCTGACACTGTTAACGCAGCAAATTCAAAAGGATAGGAAGATGAAACTTATACTTATCGTCACCACCCTACTCGCCACAACCCAACTTCAGGCGGCCGCAGCAGACAACCAAATCAATTGCCAGGCCAAAGATTTAGGAACCGTTGACCAACTGATTTGTTCTGACCAGGAACTTCTCAAACAAGATCAGCATCTGGCAGAGGTCTATCAGCAAGCTTTAGCAAAAGCGGCCAATGAAAGACCCCCAGTGTTAAAAGCTGAGCAGCGGGGTTGGGTAAAGGGAAAAGCGGAATGCTGGAAAGAAGAAGATAAAAAAGGCTGTGCTTCAAGACTTTACAGCCAGCGTATTGCCGAGTTACAGGCGCGTTACGAACTGTTGGCCAGTACAAGAACAGCGGTGCTTGGCTGTGAAAACAATCCAGCCCATGAAATTTCATTGCGTTATTACCCTACAACACCAGCCACCTTAATAGCTGATTATGGCGATCGGGTATCACTAATGTACCAACAAGCCGATCTGAGTTACGCCGGCAGAAATGAAAAGTTATCCGAGCACGCTGGCGTTTTTACTGTGCAATGGGGGTACGAAGCACCACTGATGAGCTGCAAAACTAAATAGCCAAAGTACCACTAAGACTATTTAATTCAGCTCAACAATTTGCACACCCAACTGGTAACAATCTTCCTGTTCCTGGGCGCAGCGCATCACCCTGGCGTGGGCGGACAAAGGCGGAATACTGGGGTTGGAGCTTTGCATTTTTATGTACAGCATGACCCCCATCTCCAATGGTTCATCAATTTCCAGTGACATGCCAGTAGAGCTTAAGTCACGGCATATCGCATTAATGACTCTTCCAGATTGTGGATCGTTGATCATCAACTCCACCTGAGCATTCACCATCATACGGTAGTAGTTACGTTTATCATTGTGGCCTAACATAAACTTCACTGCCCTTGCTACTTGTTAGTTAAAGCGTCGCACCTTTTATAGATCCGCAACAAGCTGCTGTAAAGCCTTTTATTCGCCTTACTTATGCAAATGACTACAGAGCAAATCGTCCACCAACATCTGAATATGGCGGGCGCTGATAGGTTTACTGACAAAAGCATCGGCACCGGCATCCAGTGCTGTCACTTCATCACGTGGAGTATCCATGCCGGACATCATCAGAATAGGAATATGGCCGGTTTCGGGGGCGTTTTTTAGCAGGCGACAGGTATCCAGTCCATCCAGGCCTGGCATGCAGATATCCATCATCACCAAATCAGGTTGTTGCTGCAACACCAATTGCAACGCTTCCACCCCACTTTTGGCATAAGACAACTGATAAAAAGGCGACAAAGCCAACTCCAGCAGACGAAACATAAAGTCTTCGTCGTCCACTATCATGACCTTCTTTTGCTTCAGTTCCATTGTCTGCATCCTTGTGATCTCCATGCAAACGCGTCGATGCGTTTCACTTAAGTGTATGGCCTATTTAACGATTTGCCAAAAAATTAACTTTACTTTAACTCACTGACTGCCAGCAAAATGCGTTTTACCGACACAGGATAAGGTGTTCCCAAAGTTTGAGCATACAAGGACACCTTAAGTTCCTCCAGCATCCAGCGAACATCAAGCACAGCTTGTGGAACAGAACGACCTGCATATTTACCAAGCAGGCTCTGATAAGCCTCTTCTGCTTTTTGGTATTCGTGCGACATCAGTCTGTCGCGGTTTGGATCCACAGGCAGTTTTTCCTGGCGTTTTTGCAGCGCCTGTAAATAACGCAAAATCGCATCCAAACGTGCAGCGCCATGAGTGCTGACAAAACCTTTAAACAACAAAGCGTCGAGATGTTGCTTGATTTCGCCCTGGCCTTGCACATGTTTTAACTCAACTTTACCTTTGAGCTTTTTCTGAATTTCATGGCCCAGGGTTAGAATCTGTTCTACTTTCAGCGCGATACGAAGCACGGTTTCACCCAGTTCAGCCCGGACTTTTTCTTTCACTGCAGTAAAATCAGCTTCAGTTTCAGGCCAGGGCTGTTCACTGATCAACTGATCAACACCAGCGGCAATACAATCGTCTATCAGTTCCAGCACTTTGCCAAAAGGATTAAAGTACAACCCCAACTTCGCTTTATTCGGCAAAGACTCCTGCAGATATTTCACCGGCGATGGCACATTCAAAAGCACCAAACGGCGCAGCCCCAGTTTGCTTTGCTCTGCCGCTTGTTCGGCGTTATCCAACAGCTTGATCGATACCGAATCATTGTTATCCACCAAAGCCGGGTAGGCTTTGATTTGATAACCCGCCTGCATTTTGATGTATTCACGCGGCAGCTGACCAAAAGACCATTGTGTCAGTTGCTCCTGCTCTATGCCCCGTTCCGCCACCTGACTTAAGCTCTGCTGCACTTTGCCTTGCAGTTCTTGTTTTAGCAGTGCCAAAGAGCGGCCTTGTTTTAAGGTATTGCCTTTGTCGTCCACCACCTTAAAGTTAAATTTCAGATGGGTATCAATACCGGATAAATCCCAGGCCTCTTCCGGAATAGTCACACCCGACATACGTTTTAATCTGTTGCTGACCACGTCCAGCAAAGGCCCGTCTTCAGGTTTAATGCTTTGTAATAACGCATCGGCGTAATTGGGTGCCGGCACAAAGTTGCGTCTGTATTGTTTGGGCAGGCATTTAATCAAAGCGACCAATAAATCATGCCGCAGCCCCGGGATCAGCCAATCAAAGCCCTGTTCTTCCAGCTGATTTAACAGCGACAAAGGCACCACTAAACTGACACCGTCGTCCGGTGCGCCCGGTGAAAAATGATAATCCAAAGGCAGGGTTAAATTGCCCTGCCGCCAGAACTCAGGGAATTTGTCGGCTGTGACTTCAGAGGCATCCCGTTTATACAGCTTTTCCAAATCCAGATTTAATAACTTCGCGTCTTTGGCTTTGGCCTCTTTCCACCATTTGGCAAAATCCACTCTATTATTGGCCCAGACCGGAATTTTTTCAGCATAAAACTCTGCCAGCGTCTCTTCATCCACCAGAATATCGCGCCGTCTGGCTTTTTCTTCCAGCTCTGTCACCTGCTCTATCAGCTTTTGGTTGTGCTGCAAAAAGCTTTCATTCAGGCCTAAGTCTTGTTCAACTAAAGCACTGCGGATAAAGATCTTATGACAGGTGGCCGGGTCAATTTTGCTGTACAGCACAGGGCGTTTACCCACAATGATCAGGCCATACAAAGACACCTGTTCATAGGCCACCACTGCACCTTTTTTCTTTTCCCAGTGCGGTTCACTATAACTGCGGCTGACTAAATGCGCCGCAGCAGGTTCTATCCATTCAGGCTCAATTTTGGCGACAGCCCGTGCATAAAGCTTTGAGGTTTCCACCAGTTCAGCGGCCATCACCCATTTAGGTTTACGTTTAAATAAGCTGCTGCCCGGAAAGACAAAAAACCGGCTCTGGCGTGGCCCCATATAATCAGCGTCGCTGTCGCGGCTACCGATTTGGCCTAATAAACCAGTTAACAAGGCACTATGAATTTGCTCGTAAGAAGCCACCTGTGAATTCAGGCTCCACTGCTGCTCAGTGCAGATCTGACTCAGCTGGCCATATAAATCCTGCCATTCACGCACCCGCAGGTAGTTTAAAAGCTCCTGTTTGCATAAACGGCGGAACTGGTTGTTGGTCAGCTCGTCTTGTTTCTCCTGTAGATAAGCCCAGAGTTTCAGCCAGGCGCTGAAATCTGAATCCGGGTCGGCAAAACGTCCATGCAACTCATCGGCTTTTTGTTGTTTATCCAAAGGCCGCTCGCGGGGGTCCTGGATCGACAAAGCCGAGACAATCACCAGCACTTCCTGCAGACAGCTGTGTTTGGTTGCCGCAAACACCATACGGGCTAAACGTGGATCCACAGGCAAGCGGCTGATTTGACGGCCTAAGTCTGTCATTTGCAAACTATGGCTGTTGGACTGCGGCTTAACTGCGCCCAGCTCTTCCAACAGCTTGATACCGTCGTTAATAAAACGACTGTCGGGCCGCTGTAAAAACGGGAAAGCCTGAATATCACCTAAGCCCAAAGCCAGCATTTGCAAAATTACTGAGGCTAAGTTGGTGCGCAGAATTTCAGGATCAGTAAATTCTGGTCTGCTGTTAAAATCGTCTTCACTGTATAAGCGGATACAAATACCGGCAGCCACCCGGCCACAACGGCCTTTGCGCTGATTGGCACTGGCCTGGCTGATGGCTTCAATCGGCAACTGTTGTACTTTGGATCTGTAGCTGTAACGCGAAATCCGCACTGTGCCTGGGTCTATCACATAGCGGATCCCAGGCACTGTTAAGGAGGTTTCCGCCACGTTGGTCGACAATACGATGCGCCGTCCTACGCCGGTCTGGAAAATCCGGTTTTGCTCGGCTGCACTTAAACGGGCGTACAAAGGCAAAATTTCGGTATGAGGCAGTTTTAACTTTTCCAGCGCATCTGCTGTGTCACGAATTTCGCGCTCACCGTTTAAGAAGATCAGAATATCGCCCGGTGGTTCGCGGTACAGCTCTTCGACCGCATCAAAAATAGACTGCAGTTGGTCAGCGTCTTTATCGTCATTTTCCGCCACAGGCCGGTAGCGGGTTTCCACCGGATAAGTACGGCCTGAGACTTCAATAATAGGCGCATCAAAAAAGTGTTTGGAGAAACGCTCCGGATCTATGGTGGCCGAAGTAATAATGACTTTTAAATCAGGGCGGCGTGGCAACAGCTGCCTTAAGTAACCCAATAAAAAGTCGATATTTAAACTGCGTTCGTGCGCTTCGTCGATGATCAGGGTGTCGTATTGATTTAAAAATCTGTCCTGCTGAATTTCTGCCAGTAGCACACCGTCTGTCATCAGTTTGACTAAAGTAGTGGGCGCTGTGTGATCGCCAAAACGGATTTTATAACCCACCTGTTGACCTACAGGGCATTTCAGCTCTTCGGCTAAACGGGCAGAGACACTACGGGCTGCTAAACGTCGTGGCTGGGTATGGCCTATCATGCCCGCCACACCACGGCCTAACTCTAAACAGATTTTTGGAATTTGAGTGGTTTTACCCGAGCCTGTTTCACCGGCAATAATCACCACCTGATGTTTGGCGATGGCAGCTTTAATATCGTCTTTTTTACCGACGACGGGTAACTCAGCCGGGTAGTCAATAGCAGGAACTGCGGCCTGGCGCTGCGCTCTTAACTGCATAGAAGTGGTGATTTTCTCTGCCAGCTGCTGCATCAGTTGTTGCTGTTTGGTCTGGTCCTGCTGCTTTTTAATGTTCTGTAACGACTGGCGGAATCGGTGCTGGTCTTTGGACAAAGAATTGGCAATGGCTTTGTTAAGCGCGGTAACAGAAATTTCAGCCTCATGGGCAGTAATAGCAGCTTTCACAGTAGAGTCGGTCAACACAAGGCCCTCAATAAATAGGGGCGACATGCTACCAAGTTCAGTGGCTTTAGATCCAGTAAAAGCACCGCTTAAAACGGTGCTTTTACTGCACTTTTAACATTAAGACCCACAGGGGCTGGTCTTGCACCCGCCCGTCTGGAATACGAAACAAATCTCTATCGGGTCTTGTGCCCGTCTGCTCAGCCTAAAATCGATTAACTTACTGCTTTGTAATGGGAGTGCAGCTCCAGGTCGATGGCCCGCAATACATCAGAGCGGCTAATCACGCCCAGCAGATAACCATCATCATCCACTACTGGGTATACCTTGGGTTTGGCCAGCAGCATAGTCTGCGCTAAATCTACTATGCCGTGATACGGCTTGACCGTCAGCACTTCACTACGCATCACGTCTTTGACCGAAGCCGATTGTTGTAAATGGTAAGTGCATGACAACATTCTGGACAGACAATCCTGTTCAGACACAAAACCTATGACTTTTTTTTCCTTGTTAATCACAGGTCCGCCTAATTGTTCAGCCAGGATCAGTTTATTTACCGCTTCTTCGACCGACATGTCTTCAGTAAAGGTTACAGGGTGACGATTCATATGATCGGATATTTTTAATAAGTCCATAAGCCCCTCAAAAGTGTCGTATTTTCACAACACCTTAAGCTTAGACCAGCGTGAGCTATTTGATCGCACTCTGTTTAAAAATTTCAGTCACGGCGGTTTCGCCTTCCACTTTTTTTGCCCTGTACATGCCTTCGGTATTAAAGCTCCAGCTGACCTTACCTTTGCGGTCGATCAGGATCACACCACCAGTACCGCCCACTTTCGCCAGTTCCTGCTGTATCACCTGATCAGCCGCTTTGTCAGCACTGATGCCCTGGTATTTCACCCTGGCGCAAATATCGGATGCAACCCGATAACGGATAAAAAATTCACCATGGCCAGTAGCGGACACTGCGCAGCTGGCATTGTCCGCAAAGTTACCGGCACCGATAATAGGTGCATCCCCGATACGGCCATACCTTTTGGCTGTCATGCCGCCCGTCGAAGTTGCAGCTGTTAATAAACCACTGCGATCCATAGCCACAGCGCCCACAGTGCCCATATTCCATTCTGGCTGCCATGGTGCTTCCAGACGATAGTTTTGCGCCTGATGTGGCAACTTTTGCATACTTTGTTTGGCTTTTTTTAAGGCCTCATAACGAAATTCGGTATCAAAATAAGAGTTTTCTACCAGCTCCAGCCCCTGCTCTTTGGCAAATTGCTCAGCACCAGCACCTGAGAGCATCACATGTTCGGATTTTTCCATCACAGCGCGGGCCAGCAATACAGGGTTCCTGACGTGCCTTAAACCGGAAGCAGCACCGGCCATCAGGTTATCGCCCCTCATAATGGACGCATCCAGCTCATGGCCTTCGTCATAGGTATAAACAGCACCTTTGCCTGCGTTAAAAAGCGGCGAGTCTTCCATAATCAGCACAGCGGCTGTGACTGCATCCACACTGCTACCACCTTTTTCCAGCACCGCATAGCCTGTTTCCACCGCATGTTTTAAAGTGGCGTGATAGGCCTGTTCCTGCGCTGCTGTCATCTGGCTTTTATTGATGGTACCGGCACCACCGTGGATGACGATAGCTATAGGGTGTTGGGCAAAAGCCAGAGCAGAAAAACAGCTTAAAGCTAAAAAGGAGATGGTGCGGCGCATAACAATTACCCTGATCATTTTAATAGTTACATCAGGTTGTACCGCGAACTGTGTCAAAGACGCAAGTTGCGCTGCGTTAATAGGTTAAGAATCAGGGTTTAATCCTCAGCACCTATCGAAGCTTCAGCACTGCAATTTCCTGCCCGTTTAAAACCAGCATCCAGTGCCTGTTGTTCCGACTCAAACCACTGCCGGTTGCGCTCTGATACCTGGCTGAAACCACTGCAATGACTGAAATGATAGAGTTTACTGCGCTTATTGCCCAGCACTTCCCCTTTGGATACTGCCGCTGCTACCGCTGTTGTTTTTGCTGTAGTTAAACCAAAACCAGATAGCTTGTAATTAAGCTGCCAGACCTTTTTGCCTGTAACAAAGTCGTTGGCATGGCCCATTTGCTGCGCAATACGTTGCTGTAATTTACGTTCTGTCTCATCGACGGGGTCTTGCTGATGCCAGGCCATAAACAGCTGCTGCTGAGCTTTAGCCAGAGGGATCTGGTATTTATCCGCCATATAAAAATGAATACGGGCTATATCACCCCGAATTTCAGCACGCGGCTCCACCAGACGGCTTTTAAAATCGACTTTGACTTCGCAGGAGCCGTACTGTGGCGCCTGAGCCGGTAACATGGCAAAACGATAATGGGCTCTGTCGCCATTCACTTCACCTATAGCGGGTTTGAGATTAAATAAGTCAGCTTCCATTTGCTTAAACAGCGCATCCGTTTTACCGCATTGCTCGCGGCCACCTTGTTTCCAGCAGGCCAAAGGTGAGCCGAATTGCTGAGCGGGCATCACATGTTCCCATTCAATTCTGTTGGCGCGTGGACCGTTTTTGCGAATTTGATAACCACAGGCTTTTAAATCAGGGATGCCTTTGCCCCCTTGCCAGCGAATAGCACAACCACAATAAAATTCCTGTTTTTCAGGAGCATAAATCCGGCTCGCACTAGTTTTAGCAGAGTCAAAATTGGCAGGTGCCGCAGCCAGAACTGCACAATAAATAAACAAAAAAGAAAATATGAACTTAAACAACAGGCTACAACCTTTAACCAGCCACAGTAGGTTTTTATTATGCCATAAGGATGAAGACTATAAATCAGCAATTTAACTTCGGTAAAAACAGCTGTTATGTACAGATTTTCGACACGTCATTAGCCATAAAACGCAAAAAATCCGAAGCCTTAAAGACTAACATTTTGAGTTATGAGGAGTTTCTTCATCATTTTAACTGAAGTGCTTATTAATCTAATTTAACAATAAAAAAACATCCTTTACAAAACCGGTTTGGCTAATTAGTATGCGGAGGATAATTTCGTCGCTATAAATCAGCAGTTAAACGCAGAATAAGAGTTAATCCGCTATGGACCAGTCATTTTTTCGTTGTAAAAAAGTCTTGGTCATTGATGACTGTGCGCCCGTCCGGGCCACCGTAAAAGGAATGTTACAGCAAATGGGGTTTGAGGCTATTCATCTGGCCAAAGACGCGGGCGAAGCTATGCAAAAATGCATTGATATGCCCTTTGATTTCATCTTATGCGACTTTAACCTCGGCGACTGCAAAGACGGTTATCAGTTATTTGAAGCTTTAAAAAAACAACAGCTGCTGGCCCCACTCTGCTGTTTTATCGTCATTAGTGCTGAAGCCCAAAGTCAGATAGTACACGGTGTGATTGAGCTGCAACCCGATGATTACCTGCTGAAACCTTTTACTGCTCCTGCATTGGAAGAACGTATCTGCAAAGCCATCCGGCATCGTATTGAGCTTCGAAAAGTATTCTTCCGTTTATTTGAACAAGACTATGCAGAAGCCTGCCGGGAATGTGATCTGGTGATCCGCACTAAACCTGATTACGCCCTGCAAGCCATGCGCCTCAAAGGCGAACTCTTGCTCAAATTAGGTCAATACGACAAAGCCGAAGTCTTTTATCAAAAGGTGTTACAACAAAAAGCCTATAACTGGGCACGCCTGGGCCATGCGTTAAGTTGTTTTTATCTGGAGCGCTGGGAAGATACCGAACTGGAACTGGCCGATCTGACTCAGTTTGGCGATACCAAAGTGGAAGCGCTGGACTGGTTATCGCGTTTGTATGTACGTCACGGCCGTTATCAACTGGCCTTCGAGACCTTAAATAAAGCTGTCACTTTATCGCCTAAAAACATCAGCAGACAAAAAACCTTAAGTAATTTATGCGCCATGTTAGGCCACACCGATATAGCGGCCCGTATTGCCGGAAAAATAGTTCAGGCCGCCCGTCATTCAATAGACGATACAGCCGACAATTATCTGAACCATGCCCGTGCTTTGATTGATCAAGCCAAAGGCGCTAATTTGCTGGAAAAAGCTGTGATCCTGCAAAACGCCGGCAAACTGCTGGATGCGCTGCATAAACGTTTTAATGTCGATGCGCTGAAACGGGAGACCGTGATTTTACGCAGCCGTATCAGCAGTTGCCGTGGCGCTATCAAAGAAGGCCGTGAACTGATGCAACAAGTTCAGGACTTACCTCTGGATGATCTGAGTATCGACAGCTGTATGGATGCAGCCAAAGCCTATTTTGAACTGGGTGATTTATATTCCAGTCAGCTTTGTATCGACCGTTTAAAAACTATGTTGTATGACGACGATTTCCTGACCGAAACCCAGCGCCTGATGTTGCAACTGGAGCAAGATAAACATCAAAGCTTAAAACAACAGATCAAGCAAATTAACACCGAAGCCTCAGATGCTTATCGTATGGGGCAATATGGCCGTGCCGTGATGCTGTTTTGTGAAACTTTTGACTATATGCCCACCAATCCGGTGATAGCACTGAATTTATTGCAAGCCATGAGTAAAAGCGCAGGTGTAACAGGCGAAACCATTCATTACGCCCGTAACGCTGCACGGGTACTGCGGCAAAATCAGCTGGAAAAAAGCGAACAGGAGCGCTTTGAAAAATACGTGATCACCTTAAGAAAAACCCAACCGGAATTAGCTCAGATCCAGCTGTAAAGGTTCAGAGCTATCCGCTCTGAACACCTTTTAAGCCAACACAATATAATCCGACTGATGCACTGTTTCTTTGTGCAGTCCCTGAATCAGACGCACATAACGCCCACCTATTTGATCAATGGCAATGCAGTCATCCACATCCACTACTGCATCGGTATGAGGTTTATCCCAGCTTTTTGGCAGGTAGGTTTTGCCTTTTTGTTTGGCTTGTGTTTTGTCTGGGGCTGTCACCAAAAGATAATGATGATCTTCACCAAAAGCGCCTGGGGTATAACCACCTAAGTTGATAAAAAATAACCTCAGTTCATCGGCCGCTGGTGCCTGCTCAGAAAACCGCACCTGATAACCCTCGACACCATCGACCTCCATCCAGGAGTCGATATGCATACCAGCCAAAGCGCCAAACCATTGCTGACGTAATTCTGGATAACAGTCTTCAAGACTGTTGCCTGTAACAAACACCACATCATGCACTTCAATTTTTGCTTTTGGGTGTTTACCACCCAACATCACCACAAATAGCATGAAAAACTCCTGTTAATCTCTGCCGTTATAAATCCGGCCACCTGAGTTTTTGTAGTAATCCAGCACAGCTTTGGCATCAGAGCGTTTAAACTGGCGCACTACTTCCATACCGGCTTTTTCTAAATACTGATAGGACTGCTCAAATACCGGGCCTTCGTCAAAACCTATAGCACGCGCATCTTCTGCGGCACCGGCACAAACCATACGATTCACGCCGCTCCATAGCACAGCGCCCATACACATGGCGCAAGGCTCACAAGAGGTAAAAAGTTCACGACCACCCTCTGTCGCCAGAGTAAAAGTCCCCAGCGCTTTTTCCGCCATCATAATGGCCACAGTTTCACCATGTAAGGTGGAGTTGCTCAAAGGCACTACCCGGTTAACTCCAACCCCTAACAACTGGCCTGAAGCGCGGTCAAAAATAGCAGTGCCAAAAGGGCCGCCAGTGCCACGTTCGACATTTTGTTTTGACAGTTCAATAGCTAAGGCCATTTTCTCATCATCTGAACTGTATGTTTTTTGCCAGTCGACAAAAGTAGCAACCCAGTCAGGTAACTCCACAGTGACAGCACTGCCCGGCTGGTGCATAAAACCAATACGCTCTTTCATAAGTTGTCCTGTTGCTTGCAGCAAAAAATGGGGCCGACTTTTTACCTTTATATCAGTTGGGCTACAAGTAAAAAATCACTGAATGCTAAATCTTTGTGATAAAGCCTGACGTCCACTTCAAGTCTGCAGAAACAGGCAATGAGGCTCAAGTTTTGTTCTACCACCACAAAGAGCAGCCCTGCCAAGCTAATGCCATAGCGAATTATCGCTTGGCAACACACTCAACAGGAGCAAGGTTATGTCTGATCTGAATTTAAATTCAAAAACTGAAACAGAGCAAAAAGTTTGGTTTATCACAGGTGCAAACCGGGGTATAGGTGCTGAAATTGCAAAAGCCGCACTCTCTGCAGGAGATTCTGTGGTAGTCACAGGCCGCAATCTGCAGCAGTTGACAGAAAAATTTAGTTATTCAGACAAAGCTTTGGCTTTAGCTCTGGATGTCACGGATATCTCTCAGGCGCTGGCGGCCGTTGAGGCGACGCTCAAACATTTTGGCCGTATTGACGTACTGGTCAACAACGCGGGTTATGGTCAGTTAGGTGTGTTTGAAGAAATACCACAACAGGACGTAGAACGGCAGTTTGCCACCAACGTTTTTGGTCTGATGCATGTGACCCGGGCCGTATTGCCTGTCATGCGGGCACAGCGTAGCGGCCGGATCTTTAACCTGTCTTCTATTGGTGGTGCTTTAGGTTTTGATGCGGCTTCGGTCTACTGTGCCACTAAGTTTGCAATAGAAGGTTTTACTGAATCTCTGGCGCTTGAAGTCAAAGGTTTTGGTATAGAGGTGAATATTGTTGAGCCTGGTTTCTTTCGCACTGACTTTCTCGATAGCAGCTCAGTGCAGTATGGCACTGCAAAAGTAGCGGATTATCAGGAGTACTCTACGGCACTGGAACAGGCTTACAGCAAGGTCAGTCATCAACAGGCTGGTGATCCGGCTAAATTAGGGCAAGTGCTGGTGAAACTGGCAAAGTCTGATGTCCTGCCGCTGCGATATGCCGCAGGGTCTGACGCTATCGACTATTTAACTACTGCCTATCAACGCCGCTTGCAGGAATTGAACGACTATCAGGCCTTATCTATGTCGACAGATATTGAGGCTTAACATCAGCAGGACCATGCATTCTTGCATGGTCCTGTATTAAATTTTGCCCTGGCCGGCTTTTTAAAAAGCCAGATCCCACAATCGACGCCTATTCCAGCCAGTGCTACACTGCCGTTCTTTGTTCTGGCTTAGATGGACATACTGTTTTGACCCAACACCCAACACAGCTGGCGGCAGCAGAGCCAAGCTTTTATTTTTACGACTATGAAACCTGGGGCGCGGATCCGAAAAAAGACCGCCCTGCCCAGTTTGGTGGTATTCGCACAGATTTAGATTTAAACCCTATTGGCGAACCCGATATGTGGTATTGCCAGTTGGCGAACGATTATTTGCCTCATCCGGTAGCAGCTCTGATCACTGGCCTGACGCCACAGCTCTGTAATCAAAAAGGTTTGCCTGAAACCGAATTTTGCCGCCGTATTTTAGAGCGTTTCAGCCAACCCAATACCTGTGTGCTTGGCTACAACAGCTTACGATTTGACGATGAAGTCACGCGTTACAGCCTGTACCGTAACTTCTACGAGCCTTACGGTCGTGAATGGCAACAAGGCAACAGCAGATGGGATTTAATCGACATAGTGCGCGCCTGTTATGCGCTGCGCCCAGAAGGCATCGTCTGGCCGGAAAAAGCCGATGGCAGCCCAAGCTTTAAATTAGAAGACTTAACCAAAGCCAATGGTCTATCGCATCAACGCGCACACGATGCGTTGTCTGATGTATACGCCACTATTGCCATTGCCAAACTGGTGAAAGAAAAACAACCGAAGTTGTTTCAGTACCTACTGGAGCTACGCAAAAAAACTGAAGTCAGTAAGTTATTTGATTTAGTCAATTTAACGCCTCTGGTGCATGTGTCGGGCCGCTTCCCTGCTATTCAGGGTTGTGCCAGCTGGATAGTGCCTTTAGCGCCGCATCCAACTAATAAAAACGCCGTGGTTTGTTACAACCTGCAAGCCGACCCAACACCTTTATTGGAGCTGGATTTAGCTTCATTGCAGCAGCTGTTGTACACCAAAACCGCAGATTTGGATGAAGACCAGCAAAGGCTTGGCTTAAAACTGATTCATATCAATAAGTGCCCAGTGCTTGCCCCTGCTAAAACCTTGTCAGAACAACGTGCTGCCGATTTAGGCATAGACAGAGCCGCTTGCCTGAAGCATCTGGACTGGTTGCGGCAAAACCGCTCTGCTATTCAGCCTAAGGTGATGGAGCTGTATCAGCTGCCGACAGACTACAGTGTGGAGACTAATCCGGACTATCAGCTGTACAGCGGTTTTATCTCCAACGAAGATAAACAGCGGATGGAGCAGCTGCATCAAATGAGCGCCGACCAACTTGCGTCCAATCCGGTGCTTTTTAGTGAAGACAGATTAAATCAGTTGCTGTTTTTATACCGTGCCCGCAACTACCCGCACAGCCTGACCGATCAGGAACAACAACGCTGGCAACGCTATCGCAGCGACAAACTAACCCATGGCCTGGATAAACCTAATTTAACTTTTGAAGAATTTGGTTTGGCGCTGGAAAATCTGGCGCATGAAGCAGGTGATGACGTGAAAAAAATGAATATCCTCAAAGCCTTGTATCAATACGCTCAAAGTTTATAAGTGTTTCATTTAAAAGCCCGTTTTCCGGCGGGCTTTTAATTATTTTTATCCTTCTGTTACAACGCCATCTATGTTTCAAAACAGACTTCTGCTAGCCTGCGCACAGTAATTAACCATTGTTGTTTTTGGGTGCGGAGTCTGAGATGAAGTTGTGGTCAAAAATCAAAGTGATGTTATGTAGTTTGTTATTAACAGGCTGTTTTGCTCCGGCTTTATTAATGACATCACAGGCCCAGCTTCTGGGTGAATTGTTTCGCCCTCTGGTAGGTTTTAACCCGCTTGAAGTCAAACTCTTTGAAAACCCGCTGATCCGCGACCCTATGGTGGCTTTAATGGGAGAAGATAATTACCGCACAGCCGTTACTTTATTAAATACAGCCACAGCTATTCAGCAACAAGGCCCGCTGTATTTTGTCGTATCAGAACACTCCCCTTTGCCTCATCTGGCAGAAAAAGCCGGTTTTGTCTGGAACTCAGAACACAACCAAATGGCTATTTTGCTGGTGTCCGGCGGCAAAACCGAAATCTTTAATCAGGTGGTGGAAGGTGCAGCAGGCAAAATAGCTCCAAGCTGGCCCAAAGAGCTGGTCGAGTACACCAGCCCGGAAAAACTAAAACAAAAAGCCGTGGCTGCAGCAGCAGGTAAGCTCGGTGAAGGCCTGGGCTTATCGGAAGAGCAGCAAGCGTTGATGGAAACAGGTTTATCCGGTGGTTCAGTGCAAAACGCGCTGGAGGAAAACTTAAAACAAAAAGCCATGGACCCGGTGGAAGAAATTAAACAAAAAGTGGAAGCTGGCAAAGCAGAGCTATTAAGTGCACCTAAGCAACGTTTTACTGAAATGACCCAGGAAGCAGTGCCGACGGAAGATGATGTAGTGAAACAATTCACCGGCAAATCAGCCGACGAGTTAAAAGCAGCAAAAAAATACGTTGAAGATGCCAAAGCCAGAGCGGACGCCAATCAGAAAAAACCAGTTTCCACAGTCAAAGACAAAGCCACTTTGGAAAAAGAAGCCAAACAGTGGGCCAAAGACAAAGCCAATAAAAAAGCAGACCAAACCCGCGCCCCGGCTGACGAGTTACTGAATGAGCTGACCGAAGAAGTAAAACAAAAAACGACGTTGCCAACACCTGCGCCTGTGAAGAAAAAGGATGGTGGGGAGTAGGTTTTTAGACCCTATTTTTCTTAACAAGAGAGCAACTAAACTGAGCACATGTATTACTTGTTCAGTGCTTTCGTTAGGCCTATACTCAATGCGCATAGACAATACGCATCGGTTACCTTATGAAAACAACATACAGCTCACAAGCGCCAAAAAAGGCAACCAACCTTAGCTTAAACAGCGAGTTATTAGCTGAAGCGAAAAGGCTGAACATCAACCTGTCAGCGACTATGGAAAAAGCCCTTGAACTTGAAGTTAGTCAACGATTAAAGGCAGAGTGGCTTGAACAAAATGCTGATGCTATCGCTGCCTGTAATGAGCTAACAGAAAAGCATGGGCTATTCTCTGACTCGTTCCGCGTGTTCTGATGTCGCAATTCACCCTCTACCAAAACACAGACACAACTACAGCTAAAACATACCCGTATTTTATTGATGTTCAAAGTGATTTACTTGAATCACTGAATACTCGTCTTGTTGTACCACTCACACCTTTGGCTCTTATGGATAAAAAGGCCCCTCAGCATCTATGCCCAAAAATTCATTTAGAGGCTGGCGATTTTGTAATTCTGACTCACCAAATGACCAGTGTCCCAACTAAACTCCTGATAACTCCTGTGACCAACTTACAAGCTTTCAGAGACGATATTATTGCTGCTATAGATTTCCTGATCACTGGGATATAAAAGTAATTTTCCAATCCTGTAGCTCTGCTCACATCGCGCCCTTTCACAATTTATTTATCCGCTTAACGTTTTTTTGCACAAAAGCCTGTTGCGCCAAATTGGCGTGGTGTCCACCACAAATTCATGTTTTTATAAAAGCATTGGCGAACAAACCAACGTCTGGCGGTGCAAACCCCAGCAATACTAATCAGGAGTTTTTATGCGCAAGGGGCAAGTTGCTGTTTTTTATATTGTGTTTTTGATTGTTGCACTTTTTAGCCAGCAAGTGTTGGCAGTCAATGAAGTAAAGCCACACAAAGATATTGAGTGGGTGAAGGTGAAAGGTTTTTCGTTGACCACCGACATCTACAGTC
>CAMLSF010000079.1 GCA_946482615.1 uncultured Chromatiaceae bacterium
GCAGGCTTTTCCGCACAGCACAGAGCTGGAGCTGAGTCAGGTAGCAACAGCACTGGCGGCTTTTCAGAGCTCGCTGATTTCGCTCAACAGCAAATACGATCAGTATGCTCATGGTTATCAACAGGCGCTGAATGAGCAGGAAATTAAAGGCTTAAATGTATTCCGCTCTTTTGTCGCCCGCTGCTCTGAGTGTCATACACCACCACTTTTTACTAACCAGCAGATAGCTGTGATAGGCACACCAGAACCTGAAGGTATGGCTTTTGATCCGGGGGCAGGCACCAGCCCTGAACTCGCCAAACTCAGAGGGGGTTTTAAAGTACCCAGCCTGCGCAATGTGGCCCGTACTGCACCTTATATGCACTCTGGCCGCTTTGCGACTTTAGAGCAAGCGGCAGAGTTTTACAGCAAAGGCCGCGGCCATGCGGTGCCCAAAGGCGAAAAGCTGCTGCTGCACTGGCATATCTGGGAGCCGAAACTCAGTGCGGAAGAAATTCAGCAACTGGCGGTTTTTCTGAACACTCTGACCGATGAAAGCCTGATGCCTGTTATACCGCAACTTTTACCCTCAGGTTTGCCTTTGCCGGCAGAGCTGACTACAGCAGATGATCACAAAGGAAGCACAGAATGAATAAAAGCACGCTCACCTTAGGCGCTTTAGTGCCACTGGCATTTTTGGCCGGTTATTACCTGACGTCCAGCGGCCCCGCAGCTCCGGTATACACAGCAGAAGTCAGTTATAGCGGTGGTACAGCCGCCAGCGGTAATGCCAAAAAATCAGTCCTGAACAGCATGGCGACTGGCACTATTCATCCGGTAAAAAACGGCCAGCTGATTATGGATGCAGTCAAAGCCGCCAAACCAGGGGATGTGATCCAGGTCTGGCCCGGTGATTACACTGAAACTGTCTATATCGACAAAGACAATATTCGCTTAAGCGGTGTGATAGTGGAAGGCAAACGACCACGATTATTTGGCGATGGCCATTTAAACGACGCCATTTTGTATTCGGGCAATAACATAGTGATTGAGAACTTTTTGATCACTAAATACAAAGGCAACGGCATTATGGGCCAGGCCGGTAATAACTTCGAAATCCGCAACAACATTATTGAAGACACAGGGGTCTACGGTATTTTCCCGCAGTTGGGTGAAAACGGCATAGTGGAACATAACGTGGTGTCCGGTATTGAAGATGCCGCTATTTATGTCGGGATGAGCGATCATATTCATGTGGCCAATAACGAAGTATTCGACAGTGTGGCTGGTATTGAAATTGAAAACAGCCGCCATGCCATAGTGGAAAATAACTTTGTGCATAACAACACAGGCGGCATTCTGGCTTTTGTCACGCCTGGTTTGCCTATTAAAGACACTGTGGATGTGATAATCCGCAATAACTGGATCAGTAATAACAACACCAAAAACTTTGGCGCTGAAGGCTCAATGGTTGCAGGTATTCCGGCCGGTACTGGCGTGCTGATTATGGCGGCGGACAAGGTGATTATTGAAGACAACCTGATCCTCGGCAACAAAACCGCCGGCATCATTATTACCGACCATCAGAATGCACCTAATACCACTTTGGATCCGGAGTCGGATCCGACACCGGATCAGGTGATGATTTTAAATAACCTGATGTACAACAATGGCTATGACACTATTACTGAAGCCAAAGTCTTGCTGACGACTGAGCTGAAACAAGGCAATCCGGATATTTTGCGGGTGGGTGCCAGCCATGGCAGTTGTATTAATAACCCGCAGCAATACATCAGTGCCGGAGTCAGCGACTGGCCAGCCTGCACCTTCAGCAATACGGACACCATAGTGAACTATTTACTGGATGAACCAGCCGCCCCCCGTTCAGTTGCTGTTGAAGACAAAGGTAAATATGCCTATCTGGGGATTTGCACTGGCTGCCACGCCTACACAGGCCGTTTAATTGGCCCACCCGTGCAGGTGATCCAGTCTTTGTATATGGACGATCCTAAAGCGCTGGCGGCTTATATTGCCAACCCGATTAAAAAACGCGAAGACTATCCGGCTATGCCAAAACAGGATTATCTGGACGAAGAAACCCGTCAGGCGGTCGCACTTTATATGTTGTCGGTGAAGAACTAGCTGCAACTGATTCATAGAAAAAAGGCGGGAACCAGTCCCGCCTTCATTATGTTGAGAGCTTGTGTTTAGTGACGGAAATGACGCACGCCAGTGAAGATCATCGTCATGCCATGCTCGTCGGCAGCTGCTATCACTTCTGCATCACGCATTGAGCCACCAGGCTGGATCACGGCTTTGATATCAACTGCCGAGACATAGAAGTCGTTGGTTAAAAACATCATTGTAGTGAGTTCTGATTTCTCAAAAACCTGAAGCTATTTCAAACAAAAATAGTCAATCCAATTGAGATTCCGCCAGAGACATTTTCTATCAACTGTTATTTTTCGGATTGAGTGTTCTCAGTTTAGCCTCAACATTCAATGTGTTAGTTTCTTTGATCTATTTTGCCAATCCGTTTTGTCGGCGCCGGATTTCCGTCTCCTGGCAGCAGTCAAAGCAAATTTAAGTCTGGAGTAAATGGCAGTATAAAATAGAAAATAATATGATTTAATTGTTATTTATTTTTTATATTTGTTCATAAATGTTTTAATTTTGTGCGGGTTGTGGTTCTTTTGTATGGATTTCAACCACAAAGGGATATACCAATGCTCAAAAAATTAGGTTTTGCTACTTTACTCTTTACCAGTCAACTATGGATAGATGCTCATGCAGTTACCAACTCTTTGCCTGTGGGGTGTGAATACGGACGCGACAAATCATATAACGTTTCATCGGATGATTTAGCTGCTGCGGTGCAAAATGGTCTTTCCGTTTCCGACAATCCTTACGATGCATCATCTTGGGTGAAATTTGTTGCTGCGCTGAGTGACGTACTCGATTCATTCGATTACTTGCGCATTGAAGGGGCTAACCACGTACTGCAAGGTCAAAATAGCAGATTTAAGGGTAATCTGTTTGATATCTATGCCAATGTGAATTTTAACACTTCTGAGAGTGGCTTCGTTGGTCAAGACAAGTCAAACCTCGATGCCAACGCATATAAAGATGTGAAATTTGATCGTACCTATGGGTATGGCTTGGTTTGGATTACGCGTGGAGGTTTGTGCTCAGCCAAAGGTGTTTGGGTACAAAAACCACCAACAGTTACACCTATTTCACTAATCAGCAGTGGCAGCCAATTAATAGCGGAATTTGCATACAAAGCTGATAAATACTCAAAGGCTGCTAAAGATACGGCTACGGACACTTCAATTCAAATCTCATGGATTGCTGATGGTGGTGGTTTAGGTACATCTACTGTATATCGATTTGCTGCGAACGAAGGGACGTTCCGAAGCTTCGAATTCCCAGAGTATGGTGGTGATTACACTGTTTATGCGACTATTTCAGATGGTACCTTCAGTACTCGTGTTTCTTTAGGCAGGGTGTCTGTTGATGGTGCTCCTTGGCGTCCTTGTCCAACTTGTGAAATTCCATAGTTCAACAAGTATGAAAACGGCAGCCTGAGCTGCCGTTTTTTTGTACCGTACTTTGACTTAGTGACGGAAATGACGCACGCCTGTGAAGATCATCGTCATGCCATGCTCGTCGGCAGCTGCTATCACTTCTGCATCACGCATTGAGCCACCAGGCTGGATCACGGCTTTGATACCAGCAGCAGCGGCCGCATCAATACCATCGCGGAACGGGAAAAATGCATCTGATGCCATGACAGAGCCTTTGACTTCCAGATTCTCGTCAGCTGCTTTGATGCCAGCGATTTTAGCGCTGTAGACGCGGCTCATCTGGCCTGCGCCGACGCCAATAGTCATGCTGTCTTTGGCATACACAATAGCGTTGGATTTTACGTACTTCGCCACTTTCCAGCAGAACAATAAGTCACGTAATTCATCTGCTGTAGGCTGACGTTTGGACACCACTTTTAAGTCATCCAGACCAACCATTTTCTGGTCACGGTCTTGTACCAACACACCGCCGTTGACACGTTTGATATCAAAACCAGTGGTTTTGCTGTCCCATTCGCCACAGACCAGTAAACGCACGTTGGGTTTAGCGGACACTACAGCAGCAGCTGAAGCTGTAGCGCTTGGCGCTATAATGACTTCGACAAACTGACGGCTGACAATAGCTTCAGCAGTTTTGGCATCTAATTCGCGGTTAAAGGCGATAATGCCACCAAAAGCAGACGTTGGGTCTGTTTTATAGGCGCGCTCGTAAGCAGCCAGAATGTTTTCGCCAATAGCTACACCACAAGGGTTGGCGTGTTTCACGATCACACAAGCTGGTTCGTCGAATTCTTTGACACACTCTAAAGCGGCATCTGTGTCAGCGATATTGTTGTACGACAGCTCTTTGCCCTGCAGCTGAGTAGCGCTGGCAACAGAGGCTTCCTGAATGCTGTTTTCGACATAAAAAGCCGCGCTTTGGTGGCTGTTTTCACCGTAACGTAAGTCTTGTTTTTTCACAAACTGAGTATTAAAAGTACGTGGGAATTTGCTTGGTTTGGCGTCTTCATCACCGTATGCCGCCAACATAGTACCGAAGTAGTTGGCAATCATACCGTCGTACTGAGCTGTGTGCTCAAAAGCGCTGATGGCCAGGCTAAAACGGGTGGCATGAGTGGTAGAACCTGAGTTCGCTGCCATCTCTGCTAAGACTTTGTCGTAATCGGCTGCGTTCACCACTATAGTCACGTCGTTATGGTTTTTTGCCGCAGCACGCACCATAGTCGGGCCGCCGATATCGATGTTTTCAATAGCATCTTCTAAAGTACAACCAGCTTTGGCCACAGTGTTGGCGAACGGATACAGGTTCACCACCACTAAGTCGATAGGCTTGATATTGTTGTCTGCCATCACAGCTTCATCCATACCACGGCGCGCCAGAATGCCACCATGTACTTTTGGATGCAGCGTTTTGACGCGGCCGTCCATAATTTCCGGATGACCAGTGTAATCTGACACTTCAGTCACTGCTATGCCTTGTTCCGCCAATAATTTGGCTGTGCCGCCTGTGGATAACAGTTCCACCCCCTGGGCTGCTAAAGCACGGGCAAATTCAACTATACCGGTTTTATCTGACACGCTTAACAAGGCGCGACGGATTGGACGAGCTGCGTTCATTGGATCATTCTCCGCTGTAATGGTTAATTCGGACCAGCACTGTTGCTTTGGATAACAAAAAAGCCAGGACATAAGCATATACCAGTCGTACTTGAAGCTGCGGCTTTGTTGACTGCGCCATTTCGCCCCAGTCACATAGGTTTACTATGCTCCTGGGATCTCACTGGCTTGTCGCCTCCCCGCAACTTCAAGTTACTTGGGTATAGAGAAAAAAGGCTTTAATGTATCGCCGGGATTAGCTGGTGAAATCCCTTATTTACTTCACGCACTACTTAAACTGGTTCCGCTAAGTATTTGACGTTGCGGCAAGGCGGCAAGGGCGTGAGACCCCAGGAGCATAGTCCACTATGTGACTGGGGCGAGCGCACGCAGCCAACGAAGCTGCAGCGTCAAAGACGACGCGGAAAAAACAAAAAAGCACCCGAAGGTGCTTTTCACTGCGGGACTCCTCCCGCGGGGGCATTAACTCATGCCGTATTGTTTCAGCTTCTTGCGCAGAGTACCGCGGTTGATGCCCATCAGGTTGGCAGCGCGGGTCTGGTTGCCGCGAGTGTATTTCATCACTTCTTCTAATAACGGCTTTTCTAATTCGGACAACACTAATTCGTACAGGTCGTTGACGTCCTGACCGTTTAATTGTTGTAAGTAGTTCGCCACCGCTTTTTGTACCGCGTTGCTTAAAGGCTGCGGTTTTTCTTGCGTTTGAACATGGGCGTTGGTGATAAATGGCGAAGTCACGTTTTGATTAAACATTGCCTATTCTCTTTTACGTTAGGTTGCTGCTAGTAATTGCTCGAAATACACATATAAGGTATCCAACTGCTGTTGGGCTTGTTCGATACCATTAAATTCACTGCGAAACATGCCTTCGCTGTCATGCTCAGCCAGGTACCAACCCACATGTTTGCGGGCAATACGTGAGCCAGGCACCTCACCATACAACTGGTGTAAGCCACGGACATGCTCCAGCAAAATATCCCGCACTTCGCTCGTTGAAGGCGAAGCCAGATGTTCACCAGTCTGCAGATAGTGCACCACTTCACGGAAAATCCAGGGTCTGCCCTGAGCGGCCCGGCCAATCATGACCGCGTCTGCTCCGGTGTAGTCCAGTACAAATCTGGCTTTTTCCGGCGTAGTGATATCGCCATTGGCAATCACCGGGATAGACACATTTTGTTTAATAGCGCGGATAGTGTCGTACTCCGCCTCTCCTTTATACATACAAGCTTTGGTTCGGCCATGAACCGCTAAAGCCACAATGCCGTTGTCCTGCGCTATTTGCGCTATCTGTACGCCATTTTTATTCTCGGTGTCCCAGCCAGTACGGATTTTTAAGGTCACAGGTACTGAAACTGCCTGAACGACAGCCTGAACAATCTGCTGTACTAAATCCGGATACTGTAACAGCGCCGAACCCGCCAGTTTTTTGTTCACCTTTTTTGCCGGACATCCCATATTGATGTCGATGATTTGGGCGCCATGTTCAACATTAAACACAGCAGCTTCAGCCATCTGATCTGGATCCGAACCGGCAATTTGCACCGACCGAAGACCAGATTCGTCCTGGTGAGTCATACGATTTAGCGATTTTTCACTTTGCCAGACCAAAGGATTGCTCGACATCATTTCTGATACAGCTAAACCTGCACCAAAACGACGGCAAAGCTCACGAAAAGTGTAATCCGTTACTCCGGCCATAGGAGCACAAATGACATTGTTCGCTAATTGATATGGACCTATGCGCACCGCTAAAACCAAGGCTCTACCCTAAAGGGGCGCTAAGTTTACGGATTTTTGCCAACAATGCAAAGGTTATTATTTAAACAAAAGTATAAATTTATAGGGGGTTGCTGGGTTGACAATAGCTAAACGTCTGAAAACTAGACTTTCTGAAAAGCAAAACCCAATAAAATCAGGGGGAGGATTTACAGATAATTGCACAGCTGCTGCTTTTGTCACCAGTTTGTTAAGGCTGTTACTGAAAAAGCTGTTACTAAATAAGTCAATGCTTTTCGTCGGCGAAGTTTGTTGGCCTATCCACTGTCGTGTAAGATAAAGCAATGATCTTAAAAGGAGAAACTGAATGAAAAAATGGATAACAGCGGCATTATTGACTCTTAGCTGTGGGGGGGCCCTGGCCGGAGTTTTGGTCACAGATGCCACAATTCGGGAAATGTTACCGGGTCGCAGTATGACTGCAGGTTATTTCAGTATCAAAAATGAAACTCAGGTAGCCGCCGAGCTGATTAGTGCCAGCAGTCCACAATTTGGCTCTGTTGAATTGCATCAGCACAGCCATAAAGATGGCATGATGAAAATGGAACAGGTGCAGTCTGTTGTAGTTGCAGCGGGGGAGCAAGTGCATTTCCAGCCCGGTGGTTTGCATCTGATGCTGTTTGATGCCAAAACCAGTGTGACTAAAGGTCAACAGATCCCGTTACGCTTAACCTTTAAAGACGGCCAATCTATTGAAGTTCAGGCTTCGGTCAGCGCAATTCCAACTCATTAAGGAGTGCTCCAATGAACAGATTCAGGATCCTCAGTTTAACGATACTGTTCGTTTTTATCTTAGGCTACGGCACAGCCTGGTGGGCCAGCAGTGAGCCTGAATTGTTTGATGTCAAAGATTTATCCGCAGAACTTAGCCCCGAACATAAACAAACTGTGGGCTACACCACCACAAGTGCACTGATCAGGGTGCTGGAAACTTTGCTGACTAAAAATGCTGGCTTTATCAGTAACGACGTGATGCCGCCTTTTTCTCTGCTGGACAATATGCCTGCCTGGGAGTTGGGGGCTTTGGAAATGTCGCGTGATTTAGCTTTGGCGCTGCGTAAGGATTTAAGTCGTTCCCAATCTCAGTCTATTGAAAATCAATATTTAAAACTGGCTCAGCCTATGCTCAATATTGACCATCGCAGCTGGGCAGTGCCCGCCGCTGAAGCTGAGTATCAACAGGCCATTAAACAATTATCTTTGTACCGTACTGCCTTATTAGATCCTGCTAAAACCGATAGTCAGTTTTATACCAGAGCAGATAATCTGCGCGACTGGCTTAAAAACGTGGAAAAGCGTCTGGGCAGCTACAGTCAGCGTTTGAGTGTCAGTGTTGGACAAGACAGATTAAATACCGATCTGGCCGGGGATAAAAATGCCAGGCAATCCACCATCACCGCAGAATCGAACCGGATCAAAACCAGTTGGTGGAGCATAGATGATGAGTTTTATGAGGCGCGTGGTGCGTGCTGGGCTTTGTTACATCTATTAAAAGCGATAGAATTGGATTTCGCCGACGTGTTAACCAACAAAAATGCCATGATTAGCTTACGCCAGATTGTTCGTGAGCTGGAGGCGACTCAACAGCCGGTTTGGAGTCCAATGATCCTCAATGGCCGGGGTTTTGGTTTTATGGCTAATCACAGTCTGGTGATGGCAAATTATATCTCCAGAGCCAATGCGGCTCTGTTGGATTTAACTGAATTATTAGCGCAAGGATAAAGCATGAAAAAGTCTGTATTGAGTATGGTGGCTGTGGCCGTGTTAGCAGTTCCTGCTGCATTGGCCGATACCATTGGTGGTGTGTACCTTGGAGCGGATCTGCATTTTGCTGATGCCAAAGGTAGCTTTGGTCAGACTGGTAACCAGCAGAACTTCGAATTCGATGATAAAAACTTAAGCAGCTTTTACATCAAGGTTGAACATCCTGTTCCTTTATTGCCAAATATTAAACTACAGCGTAACAGCTTAACCTCTGACGGTACGACCACTTTAAACCGGACTTTTGAGTTTGATGATCAAGTCTTTGCTGTCGGTACTCAAGTGACTCAGGATCTGGATTTATCCAATATTGACGCCACTTTTTATTACGAACTTCTGGATAATGACTTAGTTAGCCTGGATTTAGGTGTTACGGCCAAGTACATAGACGGCGATATTACTGTGGCGACTCAAGGTCAAAGCGCGACTCAGGATTTATCTGCGGTGATCCCTATGGGGTATTTGTACGGTAGTTTTGGTTTATTAGGCACTGGTACCAAAGTCTTTGCTGAAGTGAATTATGTCAGTTACGACGGCAGTTCTTTGTCTGATATGCAGTTTGGTGTGGCTTATGAATTGATCGATTCATTGGCTGTTGATCTGGCGTTAAAAGCTGGTGTGAAAAAGACCAAACTTGAACTGGACGACATTGATAACCTGGATGCAGATTTAACCTTCGATGGTGCTTTTATTTCTGCTGAACTGCATTTCTAAAACCTATACAACAGCGGCCTGACCCTGCCTCAAAGCAGAATAACTATTGTTCTGCTTTGAGGTCACTTGGGTATATAGTGCAAGTCAGGGATATCAGGGTTCAATTGACATGACGTTAAAAGCTAAACTGGGTTTGGTGTTGGGTTCAGCCGTACTGATCGTACTTTGTCTTTACGCATCAGCAAAACTGCAATTACGTCATGAAACTATGGTCAGAGTGCAGGCTGAGCAGCAATTGCTGATGAGTTTGTCTTTGATGGTGGAACCCTTTTTAGCTCAGAACAAAGTAGAGCAAGTTAAAGGTCATCTGCTGGCCACCAGCTTTTCCAGTACTTTACCTATCAAAGCCATTCTGGTGTATCAGGCGGATGGCAATCTGTTTGCCGCAACCCAGTTTCCCCGTGAACTGTTTAATTTTAGTCCGACCAGGGATTTAACAGGACAAAAAGCCTTACAGGATGGGTCTACTCTGTTGTGGTCCACTGTGATGGTGACTCCCGCCAGTATGAGTTATTTTGACAGCAATAAAGTCGCGGCTGAGGGGAGTACTTTAGGCTATGTTGCTATCCAAATCTCCCCTTTGCGTTTATCTCAGCTGTGGTGGTGGCAAAGCTGTTTGTGGGGCACGGTTTTACTGATCATTGTTGCATTAGCATTGTTCTTGCAGCGACGTATTTTTTTCTATCAGCACCAACGTTGGCAGGCCTTTTTAAGACAAGTCCGGACTTTAGTTCCTTCTTTGGATTCTAATGATAAAAAGCTTACGGAGTTTGATCCTGCTGAACTGACATTGCTATATCGCTCACTTTATACGCAGCAACAGCAGTTTCAGCAACAATTGCAGCAACATAGTCAGCTTGAACAAAAGCTAGGGCAAAACAAACAAACTGAACGGGAGCAACTGGAGCTTAGTTATCAGCAACAGTTAAGCGCCCTGGCAAACGAATTAAACAGCAGTCAATGCCAATTACGGCAATGGCAACAACTTTGTGTATTAGGCCATGCGGGACAAGCCGAGCAGCAGGCTCAGTTGCTGAATTGGCTGCAAACGCAGGATTTGCTGGACAAAATTAAATTGCAGCCGGAAACCATCTGGTTCCCTGAATGGCTGGCGGCACAGGTGGCGTCATGGCAGAGGGAGCTGCAGCTTGAGAAAGTGAATTTTGTTCTGGTGGAGGATCCGGCACTCAGCTTGTCTGAGGTAGGGTTTTTCACACAACATACGGCCGAATTGTTGAAGCAAATCATAAGTCTTGTGTTGCAGGATTTGCAGCAAAATGAACTGAGTCTGCATATCAACCTGCAGACATTTTCCGAAAATAAACTGCTGCTGCAGTTTGATCACTCAGGCCAGAGTAAAGCTATCCAGCAGGTGATCTCAACAACAGAATCTGGTGCAGTGTTACAGCAACTCTGTGCCAGATTATTGACCCGGCTTGGAGCCAAATTGTCTGTATCCGCTTTGGAAGATTTAGGTTGTTCAGTACGTCTTGAATTGCCGTTAACTGCGGTGAGCAGTAAAGAACTGCCAATGTATCAAACTGCAGTTTATCTGGACGCCAACCCGATCAGGGCTGCGGTATTAAAACAAAGTGTCTATTCAGTGGCTGAACAGGTCATTTATATCCAACAGCTGCATCAACTTCAGCTTGAGTTACAACATCGCCTTGTTGATCTGGTACTGATCCAGTTGCCGGCTCCCGACACTGCAGACCCGCTCTGGAGAGAAGAACTACACCAGCTGCGGACCCCGTTATTGGCATTTTGTGATTTCGCCCAACTGAATGACTGGAGAGCCTTATTAAATTGTCCTGTACTGGCTAACCCTATGTTATCAGCGGATATCCGGCAGCATATTGACCGGAAATCTGTCGAACAGCAATTGAGGTTACTGGTGGTGGATGACAATAAAACCAATCTGGCTTTTGTCAAAGCCATCTTAAGTCAGCAGCAGTTGGATGTCGACACTGCTGCTACCGGGGCTGAAGCAATCCGGCTGGCTAAAAGCCGCAGGTATCAGTTGATCCTGATGGATATTCAGCTGCCGGATATGTCGGGTATTTTGGCGACTCATATGATCAGGCAGTTACCACAACATCAGGATACGGTGATCATGGCTTTTACCGCTCATGCCTTACCAGAGGAGATCCAGCAGTTTCATCAGGCAGGAATGAATGATGTGGTGATTAAGCCTTTAGACGCACAGAAAGTGGCAGATTTGATCCGACGCTGCCAGCAACTCAGCCTTCAAAATCCAGTACCGGGCTAAAGAGTTGTTTCACGGCCTGTAAATAAGCCGGATTGGCCTGACTGTTGAGCAAAGGTAATAGCTCCACACCTACAGCTGTGAATTTATAATATTGCAGTACCACTCCGGAATGCCTGGCTTTGCAGGTCAGTTGGTGCTGATGGTATTGCAGTTGCAGACTTTGCTGTGGGATCAATTCACCGCTTTCTATCTCAATCTGGTGCAACAGATTTAAGTCAATCAGGCTCAGGATCTGAGGATAGGTCAGACCAAACTGGCTCAGATTCAGTACGGCTCTGCTGCGTCCTGTCAGTAGTTGCCAGATAGAAGGTTTACGTACATAACCAAAATAAATATGACCACTGTCCTGAAGTCTGACCCTGCAGGTCAGACTGGCTGCTTTTTGCAAGGCTAAGGCTTCTTTGTAACTCATACGCTGCAGTAAAAATAAGGTTTTTAACGAAAAGCTACCTGGCTGACCAATTTCGCCAGCCAGTATCTTAGCCCACAGCTGTTGCATGGTTTGGTTGGAAATATTCAGCACTAAATCACAGTATTGTTGAAACCAGTCCGGGTCCACATCCATATCCGCGACATAATCCGGACAAAAATCCAGAGCCAGCGCCATGATCTTCTCTAAATTAGACTGTTGTCGTTCCTTATTCATGCGCTCACGCCGTTCAGCACGTTGTGAAAGTGTGGGGCCCTTAAAGTTGGTATCAATAGCTACAGGAGCTCCGGATCTGTGTGCCAGACGCTGATGACGTTGATTAAAATCGCTTTCTTTGACGCTGCTGACGGCCTCCGTATCTGCTGTACTACTTTTTGCTGCAAATTCCTGGCCTAACTGACTGCGAGCCAATTGCAGTAAACGTTGATGACCACGGCCTGCAGAGATTTTCTGCATTAGTACACCTCAGATAAAGACAGTTTTTCGTGTTGAGTTTTCACAATAGCGCAAAAAAGCGGTTAGGACTTCAAAAGAAGTTTGTGAATGTGTTAAATCAATGATTTTTAATGGTTTTAATAAAATGAATTGCTTTTTTTGTCTGAGGGTATAGTGTAGAACAAACTGGATTAAAGGCTTACCAAGGATAGCTGTGGGGTTGGTCTCTGATTGCTAAAGCTGGTTCAGGGTATATGCTTGTATTTATGCAATAAAACCTTGATATGCTTTCAAAAAGTCCCTTACAGCTGATGTAAAAAAGGTCGGAGCATGGTGTCAAAAGCAGCAGATGATGATTTTCTGTTTCTCGCAGAAGACGAAATAAATTCGGAAGCAGAAACCCAATCCAGCGGTGAATGGCACCTGCTGATTGTGGATGACGACGAAGAAATTCATACGGTCACTAAACTGGCTTTATCTGATTTATTGGTTCTTGACCGTAAATTGGTATTTCACCATGCCTTTTCTGGTAAAGAAGCACTGAAATTTTTGGCGCAGAATCCTTATATTGCCGTCATTTTACTTGATGTAGTGATGGAGTCTGATGACGCAGGTCTGAAAGTTGTACAGCAAATCCGTGATGAATTAAAAATGGATGAAGTGCGGATAGTTCTGCGCACTGGTCAGCCCGGTTATGCTCCGGAAGAGAGTGTGATCAAAGAATACGACATCAATGACTACAAAACAAAAACCGAGTTGACCCGCAATAAGCTGGTCACAGCTATTATTTCGTCCATTCGCAGTTATCAGCAAATCCGTACTATTAACCAAAACCGTATCGGCTTACAGAAAATTATTAACGCTGGCGCCAATTTATTAGAACAGCATTCGCTGCATGAGTTTTCGGAAGGGGTGGTGACTCAGATCTCCTCTTTGATTGGTTTGCATGCTGAAGGGGTGCTTTGTGCTCAGATTGAAGATGATGGCAGCAGCAGTGACAATATCTACGTGTTAGGTGCTGCAGGCCATTATGCGCCTTATATTAAATGCAAGCTGGAGCGGCTGAATAATCACAGAATTATTCAGCAAATCACGACCTGTCTTGAAGAAAGGCGCCACATCTTTACTGAAAAAGATACGGTATTGTATTTAGGAAATACTGAACATGCCGCAGCTGTTTATATTGAAACCAACAGACCGGTGGAAGATTTTGATCGTCAGTTAATAGAGGTATTTCTAAGTAATATCTCTATTGGCTATGAAAACGTGACCTTGTTTCAGCAACTGAAGCATGCGGCTTATATCGACCCTTTAACCAAGACACCAAACCGTAATGAATTTACCTCTTTGTTACAGGAAACCCGCCGTCTGGATCCGGCCCGTAATGTGGCTGTACTGATCGATATCGACCATTTCTCCGATGTAAACGATGGTTTGGGTCAGGAAACCGGCAACGAGTTGCTGATCGCTGTAACCCACAGACTGGTCGCCCAGTTTGGCGAAATAGCTCAGATCGGTCGTATTGGTGCCGATGTATTTGGTTTAATAGGTCCTGAGCAGGCGCTGACGCCGGAGTCTTTATCCGGCATTTTTGAAATGCCGTTCCAGTGTTCTGAACATTCTTTACAGGTGAACGCCAGCTTTGGATTCTGTCGTCTGCGTGACAGTGCTATGCATGGTTTAACTATTCTTAAGCACGTGTATATAGCGCTGAACAGAGCAAAAAAACATTTGGCGCAAAACTATGAATATTACAGCGCCCAGATGGAAGAGCAGATGGTCGACAGGCTGGTCATGTTGCGCAGTTTGCGATCAGATTTCCAGAAAGATAAATTACAACTCTGGTATCAGCCACAAATTTGTTTGAAAAGTGGCCATGTACTGGGGATGGAAGCCTTGTTACGTTGGCCTCAGCCGGATGGAAGTTTTGTTTCACCAGCTGTATTTATTCCGCTGGCAGAATACTCGGGCCTTATTATTGAAATAGGGGACTGGGTGTTACAGCAAGCCTGCAAACAATTGCAAAGTTTAAAAGCACAAGGTTTTCCCCTGCTGCGTATAGCGGTGAATGTTTCTATGCCACAGTTCCGTAACCACAGGTTTGTGCAGTCTGTTATTGATTGTGTGGAAAGTTATCAGGTGGATCCGGCATTGCTGGAACTTGAAATTACGGAGTCTGTGGTGATGGACGATCCACAAATTGTCATTGCAGCTTTAAACAAGCTAAAAACCTTTGGTATTAAAGTTGCCATTGATGATTTTGGTATAGGCTTTTCGTCCTTAAGTTATTTACAGCAGTTGCCTTTAGACAGGATTAAAATCGATCGTGCTTTTATTCAGGATTTTGCCCGGCCTAATGGCACCTTAATCGCTGAAACTATAGTAAATCTGGGACAAAAACTTGGTTTGGCCACCATAGCCGAAGGCATAGAAACCAAAGCTCAGGAAGATGCAGTCCGTGCTATGGGCTGTGAGGAAGTGCAGGGCTTTATGTATGCCAAGCCGATGACAGCTGCGGATTTAGTGAAGTTTTTATCTAAAAACTAGCAATTAAGGTCAGAGTAAAATTAAGCCGGGCTGCATAATTTTACTCTGCCCCTAATTTGTTTTAACGGGCAGCAATCAACGCCAGTTGTTCACCCATCTGTTGTAAATCTTTACTGTTTTGTTGGCTTTGTGTGGTATGGGTGGTGATATCCCGTATATAAGACAGCATAGTTTTGGTCAAATGCTGCTGTTCATCCGTCGCAGAGGCTATTTCCTGATTCATTGCACAAATTTGCGCTATGCTGCCGGTGATTTCCTGCAACGACAGACCCGCCTGATTGGCCGACTGGACACTTAAATCAGCCTGCTCGCTACTTAACTTCATTTTGTCCACCGCTTCACGGGCAGCACTTTGTAACTGCTCTATAGTACGCTGAATTTGTTCAGTGGACTTTTGTGTGCGGGATGCCAGGGTGCGTACCTCATCTGCGACTACAGCAAAACCACGACCTTGTTCGCCAGCCCGGGCGGCTTCAATAGCTGCATTCAACGCCAGCAAATTGGTTTGCTCTGCTATACCTTTGATCACTTCAAGTACGGCGCCTACCTGATTACTGTCTTGCTCCAACTGAGCAATAGTGGCCGATGCCTGCTGTAAATTCTGCGCCAGTTGCCCGATATTCTGCACTGTACTGGACACAGTTTGTTGCCCTTGTTTAGCAATTTGATTGGAGTGGTTCGCAGCTTCGGCTGCTAAATTTGCGCTTTGCACTTCATCCAACACGCTTTGGTTCATGGATTCAACCATAGCCAGAGTTTGACCCACAGTTTGTTGTTGTTGTCCCAGGTGCTTTTGTTCTTCTGTAGCCATTTGGCGTATGGATGTGACCAACTGCTTTAACTGCTCGCTTTGACCGGAAGAATGCTGTTGTTGCTGCTGCAACACACCAAGCCACTGGTTAAATTGTTCCCTGTATGGTGTCAACTCAGTTGATGTTGTGCTGCTTAACTTCAGATCCAGATTTTTTTCCTGTACAGAGCGCTGAATTAATACTTTTTGTTCAGCAAGGTAACTCTGGTAGCCCTTGACCGCAGACTGAGTAAAGACCCAGTGCAACACCAGTGCCACAGTGATGATTAAAGTTGACCAAAGCCAGTGTTGTTCTGCGATCACAGTCACCAACAACACCATAGCCGCCAGCGTGATGACACCAGAAAGCATCATTTTGGTCCGCGCAGACCCGAATTCAAACAAAACCATAACCTTACCCCTGCATCACTTCAATCACTTTGCTGAAGTGGAATTTATTATTGTAATAATGAGAAATGGCCGATAAAACCAAATCTGCTGCTGAAAATAACAGATATTTACAGAAGTTTTTATCAGATTTTGCGTTTTTCTGATAAAAAAGTGCTGCAGCTGTGCAAAGTGACAGGCTAAGAAAAGAGGGCTGAAAAAGGTGTTGGGTATCAGCGTTTCGCGATGAATAAAAAAACGGCACCCTGGTGCCGTTTTCAGTTGCAGATATTACTTCTGCTGAGCGCGTTCGAAGGAGCTGACGATTTCAGCTTTGGCTTCAGCTTTGTCGCCCCAGCCAATGACTTTCACCCATTTGCCTGGCTCTAACTCTTTGTAACGTTCAAAGAAGTGTTGAATTTGGTTTTTCAGCAGTTCTGGCACGTCATTCAGATCCTGAATGTTGTCGTAAATTTTAGTCAGTTTGCTGATTGGCACTGCCAATACTTTTGCATCTTCACCTGACTCGTCTGCCATTTTTAATACAGCAACAGGACGGCACTTGATCACTGCACCTGGTACCAGTGGGTAAGGTGTTGGCACTAATACGTCAACCGGGTCTCCGTCTAACGACAAAGTGTGGTTTACAAAGCCGTAGTTGCACGGATAAAACATTGGAGTCGCCATAAAACGGTCAACCCAGACAGTGCCTGTGTCTTTGTCTACTTCGTATTTGATTGGATCGGCATTGGCCGGAATTTCAATGATGACATTAATTTCATCTGGCAGATTTTTACCTGCGGCAACCTGACTTAAGCTCATAACGCTTCCTCTGTTCTGAAATTTGGTGCTGCATTATAGCAGCGGACGTAAATATGGCTATAGCCGTCGTACTTGAAGCTGCAGCTTTGTTGCCTGCGCGCTTTCGCCCCACTCACATAGTGGACTAT